>NZ_VFSI01000008.1:0-104266 GCF_006385825.1 Streptococcus sp. D2
ATTTTATCTGCAACATACCATAGTCCGTACGGGATTCGAACCCGTGTTACCGCCGTGAAAAGGCGGTGTCTTAACCCCTTGACCAACGGACCAGAGTTGTTATTTTCAACTCTTACTATTATACAGCCTTTTTGTTTTTTGTCAACTACTTTTTTAAACTTTTTTCGACTTTTTTAAATTTGACTATTTTAGCCCAATAGCAAACTCTTTAAACACAATACGTAAATCCCTCAATACTCTTTGACGTCCTCGAAAACGTTCATTTCTTAAAACACGTTCTAACTCTTCTTGTTTTTCTTTACTTTGTTCCTTTCTATACCTCCGTATTGTTTCATGAAAGAGATAGTAGTCATCTAGCCACAGACCTCCCTCGCTTATACGATGACTTATCTCACCTACTTCTTCATATGGTTCTTTATCATATCTTCTTTTTTGACTTTCTTGTTTACGGATATAGTCTAGAATCCGATTTCGGAATTTAGTTTTGAAATATTTACGTAAGCGTGGAATATCTTCTACTATTCCTTCTTCTTTACTAATCAACTCATGTAAGCAAATCATTCCCTCTTGATCCCAATCCGATAGCTCCCATAAATGCAAGTAATATTCATTTCTACACTTGTACACAATTCCTTGAACTTCTTGATACAATTCTTTAATCATAATGTTCTCCTTTCTAGATACAGTTTAACAAATCATAGAGCTATTTAGGTTCATTCCCCTATTCTGCTTTCTACACCGTCTCAACTGCACAAAAAAAGAGAGGTCGTTCCTCTCTCAATGTCATTAATACTCAATGATTTTCAAAACGCTTTTTTCCAGTCCTTGAATAACTTCTTGAAGCTTATCAATGACGGATTCCAATGTTTGGAAAGCCTTATTTTTACAACATCGTTTTCGAATTTCTTTCCAGACTTTTTCGATAGGGTTCATTTCTGGTGTATAAGGTACTTGATTTATGCCATATAGCATTATCCATGACAAGTAACATATAGTCGTCTGGATAAGCTTGTGAGACTTGCCGTAGAAATTCATTCGTCCACTCAGTATTGCATCCTCCAACAATGAGGAAGAAGGAATCTACTGTCTGAGCATCTACTGCCCCATAACAATAGCGATATTCTAGCATATAATGACTAGGAATGCTAGATCGGATTCCTTGAGGAGCCCAACAAGAACTCATCATACTGATTCTTCCAAAACCAGCTTCATCTTGGTACATCAAGCGTACTTTGTTATAGGATTTCTCCTCTTAAAGCGCTTGCTTAAGATCTCGAATGTAGATTTTATTTTTAGATGTCTCAATTGTTTGAGCGTCTGCCTTCTTGGTATGTTTGGGTCGAGGAGTGACCGTTCGCCAACAATGGCGTTTCAGGAGATAATAGAATCCATCACGTGTGGAAGTGCGACCAATCTCTCTTTGATAGGCTTCAAATAACTGATTGACAGTTACAAATTACCCAGCCTGAGTAGCTTCTATATGACGTTTTAGAAATGTTTGTTCTTCTTCGTAAGTCATATATTCTCGATGACGTCCACCACGAGTCTCTTGAAGAAGAGCTTCTAAACCAAACTCCTTGTATTTTTTCAAATTCCTCCGAACAGTTGTTTTATTGCAATCTAGCAGATCCATGATTTCCTTATAACTCTTTTCCTTTGAGCAAAAATAAATAATCTGTAGACGTTTGTGATATTTGGCGTACGATGAATCTCTTAGGAGTTCTTCAATTTTTTGTCTTTCTTCGTTTGTAAGTTTCATAACTACTATCTATAAGATGTTTTTTGAGATTTATGTTACTCTATAGATGAAATCAACTACCGATTGATCTTTTATCTTTCTTGGATATTTTCGATTCGGTCGAATAATAGATAACTGTTTCTTGAGGTAGTTTTCAACTGGAGAAAAAAGGGAACCGTTAAAAAACAAACGGCAGGCATAAGTCGCATCTGAGAAACACACTTTATATCTTTGTTTTTTGTGACTACTGTCGATGGCAACTTGCGAGTTTACCCAACGACAAAAGTTAAAATTTGTAAAGCGAGCAAAGATTTCTTTGAGAATCCCTGCCTTCTTTTTGGCGTGAAAATTGACCAAGCCAATACTGTATTTCAGGTCACGAAAACTAGTCTCTATGCCCCATCTACTGGCGTAGAGATTTTTTAATTCTTGGACTGAATATCCCGTATTTGTCACTAAAGTTTCGTATTTTCCTTTTTCCACTTCTAAACGTACCATACGAAAAGGAAGTTGGTATAGTTCAACAGGGTCATGTTTTCGACTTGTTTCTGGAAGAAAATCAAAAGTAGAATTGTGTGGAATAAAATGATAGTCATTGGGAAAATCACGATAACGTTTTTTAAACTGCTTGGTTTGCTTTCGTGATAATGTTAGAGAAAATGTTTGATCAAAACACTCTGTATTTGGCAAGTTGAAGGAAGAACACATAGATTGTTTCCCATCTCGAATGCAGATAAGGTAAAGCCAACCTTTTTCTTGAAAATGAGCCATGAGATTGTAACTTTCATATCCTCTATCCATGATAACCAGAGCTTTCTCGAAAGGGAGAAGTCTCCATCATCTGAATCATAGCTAATCGATCATGTTGCCTATGTTTGTCTTGAATAGAAACATCTCTTTATCCTCCAGTCGTCAAGTCGTATAGGGTATTTATGTGCATGAGATCATAGGATTTAACATCCTTTTTTGTTTAGATAGAGGTTTCTGTATCTATAGGATTTCTAGGAATACAGATATCACTCCCATCAGCAGCGAATATTAGGAAATCAGTGTTGAGTGGAATAGGTGCTGTAAATTCTTTAAATAGGGCATAGAAAGCTTCAGGTTTTATTTGATAGCGTCTTTGAACAAAGGCTGAATTTGAAACTGTCAGTTTGGCATCTAGTAATTCTTTTGACAGTGATTTCCCGCCCATTCCCAGAATTGTACGAATCATAGTTTCTAGTGATAAACTTCTTTTACGAGTAAAGACCTGTTCATCTTGTTTGACGAACTCAACTTTTTGACCAAGGATACTCTGAATACTCTTATTCAAGTGGGCTTTTATCTGTTTTATCATGAGAAATACCTCCTTAACTATAAGTTTATCACATAAAAAAGAAACCCAAATACAGAATTGTATTTGAATTTCTTAACTTAATGACATTAGTGCCTCTATAAGTGTTATTTTTCGTCATTCATTTTTGATTTTACTTCATCATAAGATAGTGCATGAGATTCCTCTTCTACTGTTTCAGGCATCTTTCCTGTTTCGTAAAGAGATTTAATTTGTGTACTATCCAATGTTTCGTATTTCAATAATGCTTCTGCAATCAACTTGTGAGTTTCACGATTTGACTGAATAATTTCAGCAGCTTTATTTCGTGCTTCATTCAATAATGATCTAACCTCTTCGTCAATTTCATAAGCTGTTTGTTCTGAAATTGATTTTTGAGGGCTTTGTGCACCAAACATGGCATGATTTCCTTCATATTGAACTGGGCCAAGTTTTTCACTCATACCGTACTCTGTAACCATTGCACGCGCCATTTGTGTCGCTTGTTCAAAGTCGTTTGAAGCTCCTGTAGTTTGGACATTAAAGATAATTTCTTCAGCTACACGTCCACCCATTAAGCCAGCCAATTGCTCTTTCATATCTTCTTTAGATAGAAGCATTTGGTCTTCCTTAGGAAGTGCAATCATATAACCGCCTGCACGGCCGCGTGGTACGATAGTAACTTTATGAACAACACGGGCATTTGACAAAACTAAACCAACAATGGTATGACCTGCCTCATGGTAGGCAACCAATTCACGTTCTTTTTGTGAAACAGTCTTATCTTTCTTAGAAGGACCAGCAATCACTCTATCTTCTGCTTCATCAATATCTGAGGCATCAATTACCGATTTATTGCGACGAGCAGCAACTAAAGCCGCTTCATTCAATACATTCTCTAAATCAGCACCCACAAAACCTGGAGTTTGTTGAGCCACTAATTTCAAATCAACATCTTCTGATAAAGGCTTGTTCTTAGCGTGAACTTTCAAGATTGCTTCACGACCTTTAACATCAGGACGGCCAACCAATACTTTTCTATCAAAACGTCCTGGACGCAAAAGGGCAGGGTCAAGTACATCTGAACGGTTTGTAGCAGCGATGACGATAATCCCTTCATTTCCCTCAAAACCATCCATCTCAATCAAGAGTTGGTTCAAGGTTTGTTCACGTTCGTCATTTCCTCCGCCAAGACCAACTCCACGTTGACGTCCAACAGCATCAATTTCATCTATAAAGATGATAGCTGGTGCTGCTTTTTTGGCATCTTCAAAAAGAGAACGAACACGACTAGCTCCAACTCCGACAAACATTTCTACAAAGTCAGAACCTGAGATACTAAAGAATGGAACACCTGCTTCTCCGGCTACTGCCTTAGCAAGCAAAGTTTTACCTGTTCCCGGAGGTCCCTCCAAAAGAACACCTGCTGGAATACGGGCTCCAAGTTTTGTAAATCGTTTTGGATCTTTTAAAAATTCAACAACTTCAACTAGTTCTTGTTTTTCTTCCTCAGCTCCAGCAACATCTGAAAATCTTACTTTAATATCTTCTTTATTTGCAGCTTTAGCCTTACTACGTCCAAAACTCATTGGGTTACGACTATTATTTCCTCCCATATTTCCCATCATAGAGAATAGGAAGAAGAAAAGAATACCGAATGGCACAATGGATACAAGAATATTAATCCACATACCACTTGAACTTTCATGTTTAACAGTTACTTCCGCTTTATGGTCAGAAGCAAGTTTTTGCAATTCTGATACTGTAGTGTCTGAAGGAAGAATAATACTTGAAAATTTCTCTACTGTTGTAGCAGAAGGAGAAAAGAACTGAATGCCTGTTGCTTCTTTACTTGTTTTAGGATTTTTATAAACACCTGAAACTTCGATAACACTGCCATTTGGTTGGTAAGTCAATTCTTTTACATTGTCATCGGTAATTTCTTTTACCAATTCTGTATAATTAATTTGCTCATTTTTCCCTGCAACACTACCTGTACTAAAATACTGATAACTTGTAACTAGGAAAAAAATAAGTAATAACCATAGAAAAGGATTTTTAATTAAACCATTATTTTGTTTTTTCATTAAAAATTGTTCTTTCTAATTTGAATATACTTCTTCTTTCAATACTCCAACATAAGGAAGGTTACGATAGTTTTCTTTGTAGTCTAAACCATAACCTACTACAAACTCATTTGGGATAGTAAAGCAGGTATAGTCTGCCTCAATTTCTACAACACGTCCTTCTGGTTTATCCAACAAGGTTGCAATTTTAACAGAAGCAGCCTCTCTTGCTTTAAACATATCTCTTAAACTCTTCAAAGTTTGACCTGTATCAATAATATCTTCTACAAACAGAACATGTCTTCCTTTGATATCCTGAGTCACATCTTGTTTAATATTGATAACACCACTACTTGCTGTTCCACCATGGTAGCTAGAAACCATCATGAAGTCCATTTCAATATGTGTATCAATCTGTTTAACCAATTCAGCCATAAAAGGGATAGATCCTTTTAAAATCCCAATTAAAATCGGATTTTTTCCTGCATAATCTTTAGTTAGTTGGGCACCTAATTTTTTAGCAGCTTCTGTAATTTCATCGTGTGAAACGAGAATTTTTTTAATATCGTTTTCTAACATTTTTTTACCTATCTATTTTTTCTATATAAAGTACAGTGTTCATTATATCATTTTTCGTGTTTTTACTCAAATTACTGGTCGCAATTCCCAAAATTGAGACAATTTCACCAAATTGCTCAATAATTAGAGCAGATTTTCGTTTTTCCATAGGGATTTTCAAATCGATAAATAGACGTCTGAGTTTTTTTCTATGCCCATTTTGAATCAGAAAATCTCCTGTTTTTCGATGACGAATGTGTATGGATGTTTCCCGTGAAACAGGTATTTGTTGAATTGATTCACCTTCTAAAGGAATTCCAAAGGAAAATATGCATCCTTGATAAAATACCTGATTTTGATAGTGTAACACAAGTTCATCTTCCTTTTCATCAGACTGAGGACTGATTTTACAAATCCGAAACTGTTGATACTCTTTTACTAATTCATAACCATTTTTAAGTGGATGACGATACTGGCTTTTAGTCTTTAAAATTTGCCGAACTTCTTCAAACTGAGCTTTTGTAAGATTCAAATCTGGAAAACGATTCAGATAAATTTGAAGTAAAACTTTTTGTGTTGGCTCAGAATAAGAAAATAACTGCTGTAAATCTTCCACATCAATATTGCTAGATAATTCAGCTATGGCTAAGTCATAATCTAAAATTTCATTTCCTATACTTAAGATTGCATCTCTAAATCGAGGATTTTCTTTTTCTAATTCTGGTAAATAAAAGTTTCGAATACGATTTCGAAAATAATGATTTTCCTTATTTGATGCATCTTCAAAGTGAAAAATTGATGGAAAGTCTTTTTTCTGAAAATGCAATAAGGGCCGAATGATTTCTATCTCTCCTACTACTTGCTTCTCCTTAATTCCTGATAGATAGCGCAAACGAGTACCTCGAATCAAACGCATCAAAATCGTTTCCACCTGGTCATCAGCATGGTGGGCAGTGACTAAAGCTGTCGCACCTGTCTTTTTCATGACCTCTTTAAAAAAATCATAACGAAAATGTCGAGCACGCGCTTCTGAAAATTCTCCTGAAAAATTGCTGATATAAATAGGAAGCTCTGATTCAGCAGCCAACTTCCTTAATTCCTGTTCTTCCCAATCTGATTCTACTCTCTGCTTATGATTAACATGGGCTAAAATCAGTTCGATTTCTAACTCTTTTTGATAAGTAGATAATACCTTAAATAGAAACATAGAATCTAACCCACCAGAAAGAGCTAGCACCACCTTAGTATGCTTTTTGAAATATCCCTTCTTGAGAAAATGATTTAAAAAATCTTGTTCCCTCATTTTAGAACCTCATAAACATCCTTGGATATCTGAGAAATTGTATCATAATCAGAATTCTTAGTGAAAATAGAAAGAATAAATGGAGAATCTGCGTAGACAACACCCGTATCATGCTTAAATTCGTCCGCATCCCCAATTTTATGAGCTACCTTCACAGAAACACCTTTGGCAATTCGCTGATTATCAAAATCTGTTTTAGTCAAAGACTCTAGCACAAATCCATTTTGATTATAAATAGCTTCCATGACCTTCCCGGCCATCTTGGAAGAAATCAATTTTTCTTTTGAATCCCAATCATCTCCCATAATAGCAGACATCTTGGATTTGAATGTGGCATCAGATTGGTTTGAAATGTAATATCCCAATATGTTATGAGCTACATTGTCCGATTCTTTAGATACTTTCGTTATTAAGTCCTTGAGAGAATACTCTTTATTATCCTCTTTTTTAGGGAGGCTACCACTTCCCTCTGGTTTATAAGAACCTGGAAAATCATTGACCGCAGATACGTATTTTACAGTCGTGTCTAACTGATAAAGACCCTCATTTATTTTTTCTTGCGTATAATAAAGATAAGGGAGTTTTAAAACACTAGCTGCATACATCTTTTCATCTTGATTGATACCAGCTTCTTTTCCAGTAGTCAGTTGCTTAACATAAATAGAGAATGAATCCTTCTGATATTTTTCAGATAACATTTCTTGAACTTTACTCATCCGATTATCTTCTTCAGAAGTTGATTCTTTAGCTACCCATCCAGTCTGATCAATATGTAGAAATTCTCTTCCTTCTACAAACATGGTCTTATCGATTGATACCTGAGAATAAGCTGATAAGGATGATTTCACTTCTTTTAAATCATAAGGACTATTGTACAGTTTAAAATCAGATTCTAACCATACTTTTTTTATTGTAGGAGTTACCTCTGACTGATCATATAAAAATCGTTTGTCTGCAGCAATAAATTGATGATTGGATAACTTAAATACTGGAATTCCTTGTTTATTTAAACGCCACTCGGTTATTTGGAAACTTATTTTTGGACTTAATTTTCCAGATTCAACAACTAAATCTTCATTCGCATAAACAGGAACTTCTCCATAAACCATAGGAGAAGTTAGCTTTTCTCTAAAATAAATACCAAAGTCAGATTGTGAAAGGTAATAAATTTCTTTCGAAGTATAGACAACTTCTTTTTCTGTGCTAACTACTTTTGAAACTGTCAAAAAACTCGGTAGCAACAAAATAATTAAGAATTTACGCATTCTTCCTTTCCTTTTCTTCTTGTAAACGCAATAATTGATTTTTATCAGCCAACTCTTCAAGCTTTTCATCTGATAAACTCAAAAATTGCTCAATTACGTCTAATAAATTTTCCATTTTATCACCTTTGAAGCAAGTCAGGAATCGTATAAACAGATTCCCGATTCTTAGAATAATAGTACTTCGCTCGTGTATATTTGGCAGCATAATCCTCGTCTTTCAACTTGGTAGCAAATGCTGTCTCCTTATCCTTTTCATCACTCAAAGTTTGATACTGAGTTTGCAAGTCTGCTAATTGCTGACGTCTTTGGAGTAATTGCTGATAGCTCTGCGCTAAATTAAAAGTTGGCAAAATAAATAACAGCATAATCAAAATCAATACCCACCCCATAAAACGATTCCGTTTTTGTCGTTCTTTCATCAGGTAGCGACGACGTTGGTATTCATTTTGGATAAAAGAATTGTTTAATTGTACAATATTCTTAGACATTTTCTTCTACCCTTGTTTCACTGATAATTTCATACATGCCTGCTGCATCTTCTTTTTTTGTACTATCTTTCATCTCTAGTACTTTGACAAGTAGCAACTTATTTCCAAAACGAATTTCAACTTGGTCATTAACTTTCAAATCCGTTGAACTTTTGGCCAAGATTCCATTCACCTTGATTCTGCCTTTATCTGCTACTTCTTTTGCGACTGTACGACGCTTGATAATTCTTGATACTTTTAAATATTTGTCTAATCTCATTTTTATTACCTCAATTTATTATTGTACCATTTTTATCTACTTTATAGAAAAAAAATATCAAATGACATTTTCTTCCTTCGACTCTTTTATCTCTAATAAACTTTCTCCAAAAATGAGCAGACCTTCTAAAATTTCATAGTCCTTCTTGTTTCGGACATCAAATACGACTTCCATTAATCCCTTATTCTCAGCTATTGCTGCTTTTATGTTTGTTGCAGATAAAGCTTTAAAATAATCTTGAGCTAAAAACAGTCGTTGAGTGACTTTTTCAAATTGAACTGTAATCTTATTCTCTTTTCTTTCCACACGTTGAACAAAAACCTTGTCAAAATAAGACTTGACCAAACCAATCTCTAAAAGATAGGCTACCACGTCTGGATATTCTCCAAAACGGTCTATCAACTCCTCTTGTAACTCTTCATAATTGACACGGTTGTCAATTTGACGAATTTTCTTGTAAATTTCGATTTTATGTCTTTGGTCAGAAATATAAGTATCAGGAATATAGGAATCAATTTGTAAAATCAATTCAGCATTTCCTTTGGTTCTTGTGTTAGTGTTAGCATTACCGTTTCTTCTAGCAATAGCTTCCTCTAGTAACTGCGAATACAATTCAAAACCAACAGAATCAATGAAACCAGACTGGGATTTTCCTAAAAGATTTCCTGCTCCACGAATCGAAAGATCTCGCATAGCAATCTTAAATCCCGAGCCCAATTCTGTAAATCCTTTGATAGCTTCTAATCTCTTTTCAGAAACTTCACTGATTGATTTTTCTGGACGATACATGAGATAAGCATAAGCAATGCGGTTGCTACGACCAACTCTTCCTCTTAACTGATACAAGGTTGACAAGCCCATATGGTCTGCATTTTCGATAAACAAGGTATTAGCATTTGGAATGTCCACCCCTGTCTCGATAATGGTAGTCGTCACCAAGATATCATATTGTCCCTCAATAAAGTCTAATAGAGTATTTTCCAACTGGATTTCACTCATTTGTCCGTGAACATACCCAATCGAAGCTTCTGGAATCAACTCCTGTAATTCTGAAACCTTCTGATCAATTGTGTCAACTTTATTGTAAAGATAGTAAACTTGACCTCCACGCTCCATTTCACGCAAAACAGCATCACGAATGACACTATCATTCTTTTCCAAAACATAGGTTTGCACTGGATAACGATTAGTCGGCGGAGTTTCAATAACAGACAAATCTCTGATTCCCAACATAGACATATGGAGGGTACGAGGGATTGGAGTAGCGGTCAAAGTTAGGACATCCACTTGTTTCTTCAATTCTTTCAAAGTTTCCTTATGCTTGACACCAAATCGCTGTTCCTCATCAATAATCATCAATCCTAAATCAGCAAATACAACATCTTTTGACAAAACACGATGGGTTCCAATCAAAATATCAACTTGACCGTTTTTCAATTTTTCAAGTGTTTCAGTCTGCTCTTTTTTACTTCTAAAGCGACTCAACACATCAATATTAACTGCAAAATTTTGGAATCTTTCCTTAAAATTGGTATAGTGCTGTTGCGCTAAAACCGTCGTCGGAACTAGAACGACAACTTGTTTGTGATCATTGACTGCCTTAAAGGCTGCACGCATAGCAACTTCAGTCTTTCCAAAACCAACATCCCCAACTAAAAGTCTATCCATTGGTTGAGAAGCCTGCATATCTCTCTTGATTTCCTCAACACTACGAAGTTGATCATCCGTTTCAACATAAGGGAAGGCATCATCAAAAGCATGTTGATCCTCATCATCAGCTGAGAAAGCAAACCCCTTCAACTGTCTGCGTTCAGAATAAAGTTTAATTAAATCGTCAGCTATATCCTCTACCTGGTTCTTAACTTTTTGCTTTGCTTTTTTGAAATGACCATCATTTAATTTATTGAGTTTAGGTGCTTTACCGTCACTTGAAACGTATTTGGAAAGTAGATGAATCTGTTCCACTGGGATAGAGATTTGATCCCCGTTTTGGTATTGAACACTAACATAATCACGATGAATCCCTTTGATTTCAATGGTTTCAATTCCTAGATATTGGCCAATCCCATGAATATGGTGAACAACGTAGTCCCCTCTTTCAAGTTCATTGTAATCTTTTAATCTCTCTGCGTTTGAAACATGTTGTCTTCGAAAACGACGTTTCAATTTCTTTTGAAAAATCTCATGTTCAGTAATAAATAAAATCTTTTCATCTACAAAATGAAAACCATGTCTGAGATTTCCCTCGATTAAGTTTACAGATTCTTTACAAATACTTGACTTATCTCTGGAATCTAATTTAATCTGGTATTCCTCTAAAACATCCTCCAATGTTTTACTTCCCATTGAATTGCTAGACTGTAGGATAATAGTATAATCCATTTTTTTGTATCGTTCAACTTCTTCTTTTAGAAAAGAAAATTGATTGAAAAACTCCTGCATGGGATATTGATTAAATTGATAAATTTGGTCAAACTTGAGATTTCCTAACCCCTTTTGTATATTAGAGAAAAAGGTAACCGGACTCTGTTTTTTATAGAGTTGCTCTGTATCTGCAAAATACTGCATCTCAGAAAATGCTTTACTGCTCTGTAATTCTTCTGTAAAGTATTGTGCTAATTCTCTTTCAAAGACTTCATACTGATTCATCAATTTCTGATAATCATCAAAGAATATTGGTATGTCTTTTTCAATATAATCAAATACAGTACATGATTTCTCATAACACAAAGATAAAAATTTCCTAGAATCTGCATGACTTTGTTTTTGATGAAAACTTGAAAGAATTTCTTCTAGATAAGATTTCAGAATCGGCGATAGAGTCTTCAAAATTTGTTTTTCTAAAGTCAACTGACCTCGTTGATAATCTTCTTCTCTTATGAGAATATCACTAGCTGGAAAGATGATGAGTTCTGACTGATTTTCTTTCGATAATTGTGTTTCGACTTCAAAAGTACGAATTCCATCTACCTCATCACCAAAAAACTCAATTCGGCAAGGTTCTAACTGAGATATTTCAAAAATATCTAAAATATCTCCTCGAAGACTAAATTCTCCTTGAGTTTGTACTTGTGTAACCTTTCGATAACCAATTTCCTTTAACTGATGGATAAGCGCATGTTGGTCATATTCTTCACCAACTACAATTTTTATAATACTTTCTTTAAATACAGTTGAAGAGGGTAAAATCAGTCGACTTGCTGCAATATTACAAACTAAGATCCCTTTCTTAGACGGATCACTCAAAAAACGCAAAGCTTCAACCCGTGAGATAATTTTTTCTTGTGAAGACATTAAAAACTCGACCATAGGTGAATCATCTACCAAAAATGGATAGACAAATTCCTCACCTAAGATAGAAATAAGATCACTAATAATCCCTTCTGCTTCTCCATAAGTTGATGTCAATAAAACAATCTTATCTTCTTTCTTCAAACTACTAGCGATGGCTAAAGCTTTTGTAGAAGTTGACAAACCTAACATTAATTGTCTTTTTTTCTCTATCAGATTTTGATGCCATTTTTTGATCTGATCATTTTCTGAGAACAACTCTAATAAGGTCACCATTTATCCGTTATACCTCTGCATCATTTTTTCAAAGTTTTTCTCTTGTAAATAATAATTTACAGCATCGTCAACTTTGTCAATAGACTGTAAAATACCGATATAATCATCCTTGTCAAACTTACTTAAAACATGATTAACAACTGACATGCCGTTTTTGGGTCTTCCAATTCCAACCTTAACACGATTAAAGGCCTGAGTCCCTATATGTTGAATAATAGACTTGATACCATTATGACCACCTGCTGATCCTTTTGCTCTTAAACGAATTTTCCCAACTTCCATATCAAGGTCGTCGTAAATGACGAGTAAATCTTCAATATCCAAACCATAGTAAGTCAATAAAGCATGAACCGCTTTTCCACTTTCATTCATAAAGGTCATTGGTTTAACCAGATAAATTTTTTCTCCATTTAGGAAAAAGGATGCTAGTTCAGCTTGAAATATCTTATCATGTGTAAAGCTAACATTCTGTTTTTTTGCTAGTTGGTCAATCAGCATAAAGCCAACATTATGTTTAGTTTCAAAATATTTATCTCCTGGATTTCCCAATCCTACAAGTAATTTTGTCATTTATATTTCCTTTCAAAAGTCAAAAGGGTTGGAATTTTTTTCCAACCTAATTGACATTATTTTAAATACTGATTAAACGTTAAAGCGGAATTCCATGATATCGCCGTCTTGGACGATATATTCTTTACCTTCTTCACGCAAACGTCCAGCTTCTTTTACGGCCTTTTCAGATCCGTATTTCACTAGATCCTCATATGACATGGTTACCGCACGAATAAATCCTTTTTCAAAGTCTGAATGGATAATACCAGCTGCTTGAGGAGCCTTCATACCACGTTTGAAAGTCCAAGCACGAACTTCTTTTTCACCAGCTGTAAAATAAGTTCCCAATCCAAGCAAGTGGTAAGCTGCACGAGTCAACTTGTCAACGCCTGATTCTGTCAAACCAATGGCTTCAAGAAACTCTTTTTTATCTTCATCGTCCAATTCAGAAATTTCTTCTTCAGCACGCGCTGAAATGACTACTACCTCTGCATTTTCTGTCGCTGCGAATTCACGAATTTGTTTGACATAGTCGATAGAATCTGGATCTGAAACTACATCCTCATCGACATTAGCAACATAAAGAACTGGTTTAGTTGTCAACAGGAAGAGACCTTTGACAACTTTTTGTTCTTCATCTGTAAATTCGATGGTGCGAGCTGATTTTCCATCTTCTAGGACTGGTTTAATCTTTTGAAGAACATTAAATTCTTCCACAGATTCTTTATCTTTTTGCGTGCGTGCCATCTTTTCTACACGCGCATAACGTTTATTGACTGATTCTAAGTCAGCAAGAATCAATTCCAGGTTAATGGTGTCAATATCTGCAAGTGGATCCACAAAGGCATCTTCACGTCCTTGCTCGCGCATAACATTTTCATCATCAAAAGCACGAACTACGTGAACAATCGCGTCTACTTCACGGATATTAGCCAAGAATTTATTCCCTAGCCCTTCTCCTTTTGAAGCTCCTTTTACAATTCCTGCGATATCTGTAAATTCAAATGTTGTTGGAACTGTCTTTTTAGGAGTGATCATTTCCGTTAGTTTTTGTAGGCGTTCATCTGGAACCTCAACCATTCCAACGTTTGGATCAATCGTCGCAAATGGATAGTTTGCAGCCTCTGCTCTTGCTTTTGTAATTGCATTAAATAGTGTTGATTTACCAACGTTTGGCAAACCAACGATACCTGCTGTTAAAGCCATATTTTCTCATTCTCCGTTTTCATTTCAATCCCTAATATTATAACACAAAAAGGGAAAACTTGCTAACTCTCTAACTAAGGGTTCTCAGTCAATAATTTTATTCATTTTTCGATCAAAATCATAGCGTCCCATCATGACAACATGGTCACAATTACTACATTTGATTTTGATATCTGCCCCTACACGTGTAATTTCCCAACGATTAGCTTTTTTTCCTGTTGACTTGATTGTGCAAGCATGTGGTTTTTTCATTTCAACAAAATTTCCAACTTGATACATACTACTCTCCTTTTTCTTTTTTGATTATATCATAAAAGAGGCGAGCTAGGCTCAACCTCTTTCACTTAATTTGTACGAACTGGTGTAATAAGCTGCATGAAGTCCTCATCAGTGTCTGCTGGCACAAGAGTAAATGGACGAACAGCTGAGATAAAGCTAATGGTCACCTTTTCGCTATTTAAAGCTTTAAGAGAATCAATCAAGTAAGTTGGATTGAAACTAATGGTCAAATCTTCACCAGTCACCTGATCAGTATCGATTTCTTCGTTTACTTTACCAACTTCTGGAGAGTGAACATGGGCGCTAACAACCCCATCTTTTATTTCAAGTTTCACAGTACCATTTTGAGTCGCACTTGATAAAAGACGAGCACGTTCCATTGACTGGCGTAAGTTTACAACATCAAAAGTAATAGTAGTGTTAAAGTCTGTTGGAATCAAGCGATCTGTATCAGGATAGTTTCCTTCTAGGAGACGAGTATAGAAGCTAATATTTTCGCTTCTAAAGAGAATTTGATTATTGGCAAAGAAAATCTCTACAGTTTCGATATCATCTGTAAATACCGCTGAAAATTCGCGTAGAGAACGGCTAGGAATGACAACATCAAAATCATCACTATTTTTCTCAAGCGTTAATTTTTTCTGACTTAGACGATGAGAGTCTGTTGCAACTGTTTTTAACTCTTTGTGTTGACTCAATACAAAATGAACACCTGTCAAAATTGGACGACTCTCTTGTGTACTTGCAGCAAAGGCTGTTTCATTGATAATTTTCTTGAGTAATTTTGTTTCAAGAACCAAAGGAGTGCTTGCTGAAATTTCTTGGATTCGTGGGTACTGTTCGCTATCTTTTCCTTTTAGGGTAATTTCTGATTTTCCACTGGTTAAAACAATTTGATTTTGTTCAATTTCTTTAAAATCAAGAGTCACATCAGGTAGACTAGATACCACATTGATGAAGAAAGAAGCTTCAAGAAGGATAGAACCTAAAGAAGTAATTAACAAACCAGCATCTTCATTTTTTTGAGAAATAAAATTTTCAATTGAAATTTGACCATTTGAACCAATTAAAGTAACACCTTCATTGGTCACGTCAATTTTTACGGTTGATAAAATAGGAATGGCATTTTTAGAACTAATAGCTCTCTTAGTAGTATTTAATGCTTGTAGAAATAAATTTTTATTAATTGAAAAATGAATCATGGATTCTCCTTTATTTATTTTAGTATTAGAAGGATAATAGTAATAATAGAGTCTGTGAAATCTGTGGAAAACAGACTAAAAGTAAGGCATACCAAGTTTTTTGCCTTGTTTAAAAAATGTGGATAAAAAAGATAAAAAAGCGAAAGTTATCCACAAGTTATTTTATTTTCTTTTTGATTGATTCAATTTCTAAACGTAAATTATCGTCTTCATCAATCAAAGATTTAATTTTTGCATGGGCGTGAATGACTGTTGTATGATCTTTTCCACCAAATTCCTTCCCAATTTTTGGAAGACTATTATCTGTTAGTTCTCTAGATAAATACATGGCTACTTGACGGGCTAAAACAATATGTTGAAGGCGTCTGCTTCCCTTCATTTCTTTGACACTAACTCCATAGAAGTTACCAACTTCATTTTGGATTTTGTCAATTGGGATGACGAGCATTTGGCTAACATCCTGTTTGCGAGCTCTAATAGCTTCTGCAGCAATATCAATAGTGATATCCTTGATTTTTTTTACTTTGGCAATTAAAGTGATGTCGTTGATGGCTCCCTCAAGATCTCGAACATTTGAATCAAATTGTCCAGCTAGGTATTCTAGAGTATCACTTTGGAAATTGTAGCCTAAATGTTCCGTTTTACTTTGTAAAATGGCAATACGTGTTTCAAAGTCAGGGGGTGTGATAGTTTGTGTTAATCCCCAACTAAAGCGCGTGACAAGCCTCTCCTCGAGCCCTTCTAGATGTTTTGGACTTCGATCACTCGTTAGGACAATCTGTTTTTGCTTGTCGTGCAGTGCATTAAAGGTATTGAAAAATTCTTCTTGTGTTGCAACTTTTTTACCACTTAGAGATTGTATATCATCAATCAATAAAAGATCAAGGCTACGATAGGTCTTTTTAAACTTTTCCATCTCCCCAAGTCTTAGGTGATCAAGAAAGTCATTAATAAAGCTTTCAGCAGGGATATATTTAACACGCGCATCAGGAATGTTTTTTAGAATTTCATTTCCAATAGCGTTTAATAAGTGAGTCTTTCCAAGCCCAGGTCCTCCATAGATAAAAAGAGGATTATAGGTCAGAGCCAAATCTTCAGAGACAGCCAAGGCGGCTGATACTGCCCAAACATTTCCATTCCCTTGAATAAAGTTATCAAAGGTGTACCTTTCTTTTAATCCCGTATCCGAATAAGGAATAGATGCTAACTTTGGACTATAGTCATAAAGAGTTGAATTTATATCTTCTTTAACTTGTGAGATAGTCGTATCTTGAGGTTTGGTGAAAATATAGTGGGGAGTTATTTCAGCGTCATAAACTTCAAAACCAGCTACTACAATAATATCTTTTAGTTGTTTTTCCCAGACCATTTCCATTTCAGAGCGAGGTAGAAATATAGTGGCAATATTTTCTTCTACCTTGACGAGTTCAGCTTGGATAGCATAGAAATCATACATGGATCGAGTGAGTCTTTCTTGTGCAAATTCTAATATACGATTCCAAAATTGTTTTTCTTTCAATCCGTTCTCCTCCTTTACTATTTGTTTAAAAGTTTAATGCTAGACTTATTTTACCATAGATAGAAAGAATTTTCCACAAGCTGTGAAAAATAATCCACAATGTTATCAAGCTTTATCCACAGGTTGGGGATAAAGCTAAAAACTTTTGATTTATTAAGATTTTTACTTAAAAAAATAGTGGATAACCTTGTGAGATAAAAAAATAAAAGAACAGCCTTATTTCAGGCTGTTGATAATTCTACTGTATTCTTCTTGATTTGAAAAAGAAATAATGATTTTTCCACTATCTTTTTTAGACAGTTTGATTTCAATATCTAATCCGATTAGTTTTTTTAACTGTTCCTCTTCATTTTGTATGAAATAATCATTTTTTTGCTGTTTCTTTTGTTTTTTCTCTGTCAGAAGAGCTTCTAACTTCCTTACAGAAATATCTTCCTCGATGATTCGTTGAAAGAAATAGTCTTGTTGTTCCTTATTCAACCCAACTAGCGAACGTGCATGTGCTTGTGATAGTTTGCCATTTTCTACTTCTGAGAGGATTTGTTCTGGCAAGGAAAGCAAACGAATGGAGTTGCTGATATAAGGACGAGACTTGCCCATTTTATCTGCAATTTCAGCATGGGTAAATCCTTTATCTACAAGAGATTCATAGGCTCGTGCTTCTTCTATTGGATTTAAATTTTCTCTCTGTAAATTTTCAATGATAGACTGTATCATCATCTCTTGGTCTGAGAGTTGCTTAACAACAGCTGGGATAGACGTTAGACCAGCTAAAAGTGAAGCCCGATAGCGTCTCTCTCCTGCAAGGATTTCATAACCAATTACAGGAGATTGACGAACAATAATAGGTTGAATGATACCATTTTCTTTGATGGACTGTGCTAGTTCATCTAGTTTTTCTCCATCAAATTCTTTTCTAGGTTGATAGGGATTTTTTTGTATATCCGTGATAGAAATCATTTCAAATTTTTCCATGATTCTACACTAACACATCTTTTCTCTTATGTAAAGCTTTCTTTACATAGATGTCAATTAAGATTCTAAATCACCTGAACTCTTGTCAAGTTTAATAGATGTAGTTTCTTCTTTACCGTTGCGATAGTAAGTGATCTTAATGGTGTCTCCGATAGAATGATTGTAAAGAGCACTTTGTAAGTCTGTTGATGAAGCAATCTCCTTGTCATCTACTTTTGTAATAACATCGTATTTTTCAAGGTGACCATTGGCAGGCATATTACTTTGCACAGAACGAACGACTACACCAGATGTTACATTGCTTGGAATATTCAATCTTCTAATATCACTTGTATTAATATTTGAGAGATTGACCATTTGGATGCCCAAAGCTGGACGCGTCACTTTTCCGTTCTTTTCTAACTGTTCAATAATATTGATAGCATCATTTGCAGGAATTGCAAAACCAAGGCCTTCTACAGATGTTCCTCCATTTGTTGCAATTTTACTTGAAGTAATTCCGATAACCTGTCCTTGAATATTGATCAGTGGGCCACCAGAGTTACCTGGGTTAATAGCAGTATCAGTTTGGATGGCTTTTGTAGAAATGGCTTGTCCATCTTCAGATTTTAAAGATACATTTCGATTAAGACTAGATACGATACCTTGAGTGACAGTATTTGCATATTCAGAACCTAATGGGCTACCGATGGCAATGGCAGTTTCTCCTACGGTTAACTGACTAGAATCACCAAACTCAGCTACTGTTGTCACTTTTTCTGAAGAGATTTTGACGACAGCAATATCAGAGAAAGTATCAGCTCCGACAATTTCTCCGGGTACTTTAGTTCCATCTGACAATCGAATATCGACTTTGCTGGCACCATTTATAACGTGATTGTTGGTGACGATGTAAGCTTCTTTATCATTCTTTTTATAAATAACCCCAGATCCTTCGCTAGAGATTTGCTGAGAATATGTATCAGTCTCATCATTGCCAAATACGCTATTTTGTCTATTTGCTGAATAAGTAATAACAGAAACAACGGCATGTTTTACTTTATTAACAGCCTGTGTTGTTGAATTTTCGTTCTTATAGGCAGTTTGTGTAATAGTACTATTGTTGTTAGAGTTACTTACACTACTTTTTTGAGTTAGTTGAGCTATTGAAAAACTACCCAAGGCTCCACTAAAAAAGCTAATGACGATAACGATTAATAATTGAAACCATTTTTTGTAAAATGTTTTTAAATGTTTCATATTTGCCTCCATATTTTTAAATTACTGAAAGTATAAACTGACTAGCTTAATTATAACTTAAACACAAAAGTTTTACACAAACTGTGGATAACTCTTTGAAAATTGTGATTTTCTCAATTGAAATCTATTTTTTATTTTGTGAATAAGATGTGAAAAAATAGAGAATATGTTAGAATAGAGTCATGAAAATTAAAGTTGTAACAGTTGGGAAACTGAAAGAAAAGTATTTAAAAGATGGTATCGCAGAGTATTCAAAACGAATTTCTCGATTTGCTAAGCTTGAAATGATTGAACTAGCAGATGAAAAAACACCAGACAGGGCCAGTGAATCAGAAAATCAAAAGATTTTAGAAATAGAAGGTCAGAGAATTTTATCAAAAGTTGGTGACCGTGATTTTGTTATTGCGTTAGCTATTGAAGGGAAAACTTTATCCTCGGAAGAATTTAGTAAGCAGTTAGAAGAAGCTTCTATAAAAGGATTTTCTACTCTTACCTTTATTATTGGAGGGAGTTTAGGATTGTCATCAGCTGTAAAAAAGAGAGCCAACCTTTCTGTTAGTTTTGGCCGCTTAACCTTGCCCCATCAGTTAATGAGACTAGTCCTTGCTGAACAAATCTATCGCGCTTTTACGATTCAGCAAGGTTCGCCCTATCATAAATAGAAAATTGACTTTTAATTGAATTTTTGGTAGAATGATTGTATTAGGTCTCATAGCTCAGCTGGATAGAGCATTCGCCTTCTAAGCGAACGGTCGCAGGTTCGAATCCTGCTGGGATCAATATAGTAGCAAAGCTGGGAATTTTCCCGGCTTTTTTCTTAAAAAAGTACACTTGGGGAGAAAAAAATGACAGTTGAGAGAATTTTATCTAAAATGAAATTCCATTTTGTATAATGGTTTTTGTAAGTTAGCTTACAAGAAAAAAACATTTTAGGAGATTTTATTATGAAAAACACAGTTAAATTGGAACAGTTTGTAGCCTTGAAGGAAAAAGACTTGCAAAAGATTAAAGGTGGGGAAAGTAGGGTTTCAGACATCCTCCTTGATTTTCTTTTCCGACGAAAAAAGTAATGAAATAAGGAGAAAGAGTAATGGATTTATTTGGATTTGGGATAGTTCTTGTTCATTTTTTAATTATTAGTCACAGTTACCATTTAATTTGTAAAGGTCAAATAAAAGCAAAGGAACTATACGTTTTTGGTATCTATACATTACTAGTAGAAGCAGTACTCGAACTTCCCTTTTATCTCCTATATTTAGATGGGTTAGGAATTGCAAGATTTTTATTTCCTTTGGGCTTATATTCCTATTTTCGATGGATTAAACAGTATGAGAGGGATAGAGGACTATTCCTAAGTTTACTACTATCTCTTTTATATGAGAGCACTCATAACTTTCTGTCCGTAACGTTCTCCTCTATAACAGGAGACAATTTTGTTTTACAATATTATGGCCTATTCTTTTTCGTTGTAACGGTGTTGACCTATTTTGTTGTTTTAAAAATCATTCATTATTTCCATTTGGAACTAGCCTATTTTGACAAGGACTACCTTTATCCTTTCTTGAAAAAAGTATTTTTTGCCTTACTACTGCTCCATATTGTATCTTTCGTTTCAAATATGGTAAGTACGATTAAACATTTGAATAGTTTTGGAAGTATTTTATCATCTATTGTTTTTATCTCGTTACTTTTGACCTTCTTTGCAATGAATTCTCATAAAGTTCAAATGGAGAAAGAGATTGCTTTGAAGCAGAAGAAATTTGAACAAAAACATTTACAGAATTACACAGATGAAATTGTTGGACTGTATAATGAAATCCGTGGTTTTCGACATGACTATGCTGGGATGCTTGTCAGCATGCAGATGGCAATTGACAGTGGTGATTTACAGGAAATTGACAGAGTTTACAATGAAGTTTTGGTCAAAGCAAATCATAAACTGCGTTCAGATAAGTACACTTACTTTGATTTGAACAACATAGAAGATTCAGCTTTACGAAGTTTGGTTGCTCAGTCAATTGTCTATGCTCGAAATAATGGTGTAGAGTTTACACTGGAAGTAAAAGATACGATTACCACGCTCCAAATTGAACTATTGGATTTAGTTCGTATCATGAGCGTCTTATTGAACAATGCTGTCGAAGGATCGGCTGATAGTTATAAAAAGCAGATGGAAGTAGCAGTTATTAAGATGGAAACTGAAACAGTTATTGTGATTCAGAATTCATGTAAAATGACGATGACTCCTTCAGGAGATCTATTTGCTTTAGGATTCTCCACTAAGGGAAGAAATCGCGGGGTAGGATTAAATAATGTGAAAGAACTACTAGATAAGTACAACAATATTATTTTAGAAACAGAGATGGAAGGCAGTACATTTAGACAAATTATTAGATTTAAGAGGGAATTTGAATGAAAGTTTTAATTTTAGAAGATGTTATTGAACATCAAGTGAGACTAGAGAGAATATTGGATGAAATTTCGAAAGAATCGAATATTCCAATATCATACAAAACAACAGGAAAAGTCCGTGAATTTGAAGAATACATTGAAAACGACGAAGTAAATCAGCTTTATTTCCTAGATATTGATATTCATGGGATTGAGAAAAAGGGATTTGAAGTGGCTCAACTCATTCGTCATTACAATCCTTACGCTATTATCGTCTTTATCACCAGTCGATCAGAGTTTGCGACTCTAACCTATAAATACCAGGTATCAGCCCTAGATTTTGTTGATAAGGATATCAACGATGAGATGTTTAAGAAGAGAATTGAGCAAAATATCTTCTATACTAAAAGTATGTTACTTGAAAATGAAGATGTTGTAGATTATTTTGACTACAATTACAAGGGAAATGATTTAAAAATTCCTTACCATGACATTTTGTATATTGAAACAACAGGTGTCTCTCATAAATTGCGCATTATTGGTAAGAATTTTGCAAAAGAGTTTTATGGTACCATGACAGATATTCAGGAAAAGGACAAACATACTCAGCGATTTTATTCTCCTCATAAGTCATTTTTGGTAAATATAGGCAATATCAGAGAAATTGATCGAAAGAATCTAGAAGTTGTTTTCTATGAAGATCATCGCTGTCCTATTTCAAGGTTAAAAATTAGAAAATTAAAAGATATTCTAGAGAAAAAATCTCAAAAGTGATTGACAATTAGCAAGAAATTGATATAATGGTTATATCTGCTACAGATAGAAGGTCCGTTGGTCAAGGGGTTAAGACACCGCCTTTTCACGGCGGTAACACGGGTTCGAATCCCGTACGGACTATTTTATCCGCCATAGCTCAGTTGGTAGTAGCGCATGACTGTTAATCATGATGTCGTAGGTTCGAGTCCTACTGGCGGAGTATAGATAAAAGGGAACACAACTGTGTTCCCTTTTTGTATCAATTTGTATCACCAAGCATCTTCATAAGGAAGTCTGTTATTTCTTGAGGACTTTCTTTTTTTCCATGTGCAATCCAAGTTTGGCAGACACCAAAAAGTGCATGAGTTAGATAGATGCTACTATATTCTAATTCAGTGGTATTGAGATTCAGTTGCATAAATCGCTTTTGTAAATCTGTACTTAGCATGATATGAAGTTTATTTCGTAAGAAATTTTGGATTTCTTTAGTCCCATTTTCAGAAAGAAGGGCAGCTAGAAGTGGTTCTGACTCTAGATATTCAAATACTTCTAGAATAGCATCTCTTTTGTGATGAGCATGTTTTTGAAAAATATATTCAAATGTATGAAATAGTTTGCTTTGATAGTGCTCAATCATATCATACTTATCCTTATAGTGAGTATAGAAGCTGGAACGACTAATTCCGGCTTTTTCTGCTAACTTGACAGTAGAAATTTGATCAAATGGTTGTTCCATTAGTAATTGTACCATAGCATTTTCAATAATTCGCTTTGTTTTTAAGCGTTTGTTACTTTCTTGCATATTTCCTCCTTGTAAACAAATTAGACTATATGTCTAAAAATGGATTTTTTATCTTGTAATTTAGATTTTTTAATGTATAATCTATTATATCAAAATTTTAGACAATATGTTTAAAAAAGGAGAAACTATGTTTAAAGAATGGAAAGCAATTTTTAAAAAACCAACCTTTATTATTGTCATGATAGGGATTTCTCTTATTCCTGCTCTGTACAATATCATATTTTTGTCATCAATGTGGGATCCATATGGTCAATTGTCTGACTTACCTGTGGCAGTTGTCAATCATGATAAAGAGGCTTCCTATAATGGTAATAGCATGTCTATAGGAAAAGACATGGTGTCCAATTTAAAAGAAAATAAAACCTTGGATTTTCATTTTGTAGATGAAGAAGAAGGTAAGAAGGGATTAGAAAATGGCGATTACTATATGGTAGTGACTTTACCAAGTGATCTATCTGAAAAAGCAGCTTCTATTTTAACGGATCACCCAGAGCAAATGCAAATCGATTATCAGACTTCAAGTGGTCATAGTTTTATTGCCAGCAAGATGAGTGATTCTGCAATGACACAATTAAAGCAGAGTGTTTCTATCAATGTAACCGAGACCTATACCAAAGCTTTATTTAACAAAATGGTCGATTTAAAGGATGGAATGAGTCAAGCAGCGTCTGGTAGTGAAAAACTAACTGATGGAGCGAATCAGTTAGTGGCAGGAAGTCAAACATTAACTACTAACCTACACTCTTTAGCAGATTCAAGTTTAACATTTTCAAATGGAACGGAGCAGTTTACTAAAGGATTATCCTCTTATGTCTCTGGTGTTGAACAACTTCATCTTGGCTTAGGGAATTTTAATAGTGGTTTAGTTATATATACTGGTGCAGTGAGTCAATTAGATAGCGGGTTAGGTCAATTATCTTCTAAAAGTCCTGAATTAGTGAGGGGAATTAATCAATTATATACTGGTGTAGGATCTTATACTGGCGGTGTTTCTCAGCTCAATGCTGGTCTTAATCAATTTTCATCTGGTGTTAGTGCCTATACAAACGGAGTGGGAAATCTTGCAATAGGTGCTAATCAGTTATCCAATCAATCAGCTACACTTCGAATGGGTATGGAGAAATTAAGTGAAGGGATTCAACAACTTTCTAGTAAGTTAGCTACTTCGTCTGAGCAAAAAGATCAAATTGCTCAATTATCTTCTGGTCTGAATCAGTTAAATCAAGCTATTCAAAATATTGATGTTAGAGATACAAAACAATTAGACTCTGTTTTATCAAGTATAGTATCTCTTTCTAATCAAATGTTAGCAAGTGCTCAGTCTGAAAAAGCAACTACATTAGCTAATATTCAATCGACAGCAGCTTATCAATCATTGACAAGTGAGCAACAAGCTGAGATAAGCGCTTCTGTATCTCAAAATTCGACTGATAGTATTCAATCGGCTAAGTCAATTGTAGCTTTAGTACAAGGTTTACAGGGAAGTTTGGAAAACTTACAAAATCAATCTTCAAGTCTTTCGACATTAAAAAATCAAGCTAATCAAGTATTACCGCTTGCTTCTACTTCTTTGACAGGATTGTCAAGTGGATTAACAGAGATACAAGGAGCTGTTACTAGTAAATTAGTTCCTGCCAGTCAGTCGATTGTATCAGGTGTAAACGCATATACTGCAGGTGTTGATAAAGTTTCTCAAGGCGCAAGTCAACTAAGTGAAAAAAATGCCACCTTGACAGGTAGTTTAAATCAATTAGTTTCAGGCTCAACTACCTTAACACAAAAATCTTCTAGCTTGACAGGAGGAGTTGGTCAATTAGTTGAAAAAACTCCAGAATTAGTGTCTGGTATTGAAAAATTATCAAATGGCTCTAATGAATTGAATCAAAAGAGTCAAGAATTACTGGCAGGAGTTGATAAATTACAATCAGGATCTGGTCAATTAGCAGACAAATCCAGTCAGTTACTTTCAGGTGCTTCTCAATTAGAGAATGGAGTTAATAAATTGGCAGATGGATCTGGGAAACTTGCAGAAGGTGGAACAAAGTTAACTTCTGGATTGGAAGGTTTACAGACAGGAGTTGCTTCTTTGGGACAAGGATTAAGTAATGCTAGTGATCAACTTAAATCAGTATCAACGGAATCTAAAAATGCAGAGGTTTTGTCAAATCCACTTAATCTTTCCAAAACAGACAATGACCAAGTTCTTGTAAATGGAATTGCAATGGCTCCTTATATGATATCAGTTGCTCTATTTGTTGCAGCAATATCAACGAATATGATCTTTGCGAAGTTGCCTTCAGGACGTCATCCAGAGAGCCGTTGGGCTTGGTTGAAGTCTCGAGCTGAAATAAATGGTATTATAGCTATTTTAGCAGGGATTTTGGTATATGGAGGAGTCCATCTTATTGGTCTAACTGCTAATCATGAAATGAGAACATTTATTCTCATCATCTTAACAAGTTTAGTATTCATGTCTATGGTGACTGCTTTAACAACGTGGAATAGCCGTATAGGAGCTTTCTTCTCTCTTATCTTGCTTTTATTACAGTTGGCATCAAGTGCTGGTACTTATCCACTTGCTTTGACAAATGATTTCTTTAGAGCTATTAATCCTTGGTTACCAATGAGTTATTCAGTTTTAGGATTACGACAAACAATCTCTATGACAGGAAATATTCATCACCAAGTTATTTTCCTTGCTGTGATACTAGTACTATTTATTGGTTTAGGTATGCTAGCCTATCAACCTAAGAAAATGGAAGGAGATTAAAAAAATCGACCGATTAACTGGTCGATTTTTTTATGCCTTAGCTGACTTTCGTCTGTGATTATAGATTCCAAATAGTAAGAGAGAAGTAAAGGAACAGATTGCTCCAGTAATAAACCCATTGGGAATGAAGGAAAGTGTAATAGTTCCTTTCCCCTTGGGAACATCAACTTTCATAAATCCAGTTTGAGTTTGTTTCATTTCTATTTTCTTACCATCTTGGTAGGCAGACCAACCTTTGTCATAAGGAATAGTGAAAAAAATAGATGTATCTTGTTGGACATCATATGTAGCAAAAACCTTGTTTTTAGAAGTTGATACTGTTACAGGTTGCTCTTTGATTTTTTGAATAGCCTCAGTCAAAGTTTGGGTATCTAAACGATAGAAGGTAGGAGATTCAAATGATACTTGTGAATTTCCAGGGAAACTAACATGAATATTGAAAGTTTTTTTCTCTTTTGTATAGCCTAGATTAAAGAAGGAGAAAACATTATCAGTTGTAAAAGTCTTCTTCTCCTCGTTGACAAGAATGTCAACCTTCTTTTGTTTATCATTAGCAAAGTGAAGGTTTGTGAAAGAAAGATAAACTTGGCTGTTTTCTGGAACTTCAATTTGATACTGGATTGCTGCATCCTCATTTGAAGAACTTGTAACACTAATCAAATCATCAGTATTTTCTGTTTTGTCATAAGGGATCGGAGAAAAATAATCAAACTTGACGTTAGCAAGTTGATTTAAAAACGAGGTCTGATTATCCAAGGTATGTTCATTGAAATTGACATCATTGTAAACAGATTGACTAGCAAATGCAATCGGAAGAGAGTATTGATTTTCATATAGGGTAAGATTATCTTTTTGATAGATATCTTTAAAACCATACTTATCAATAGGACTGTCTGAGATATTGTACTGGATACCAAATAAACTATCAGCCAAAATACTATTATTGGCATAACGGAGATTGAGATTGGTCCCAGAGGATTTAAACCCAAGTTTATCCAAAGTAGAGCTTGCTGAACGATTTCGAACAGATGAAAATTGAGAGATTCCATTGTAGTTGAATTTCATACTGTCATTTCCTGTCTGAGTTTCTAGTTTTTCAGTACGAGTAAATTGATTTCTAATATATGTTGAGAAAGATTCCATAGCTGGGATATCTCGATTATAAGCAATTCGAGAAGCAAATCCCCATTCCTTAGCAATTCCGTCTATTTGAGATGAAGCATTTAAACTCATTTCAACCATTATAAATAAAGAGATTAGAATGGCAAATAGATTTACAGAGATAAACTTTTTGATAACTGCAAGGAGTAAAAGCGAATAGACAACCAAAAATTCAAGAGTAAGCAGAATATTCAAATCTGTTAAAAAAGAATAATGTGATTTTAGATAGATGGTAGCTAAAAATCCTGTTACTATAAGAAAAAGCGAAACTAAAAAATTCCAGATTTTAATTTCTCTCAGACGATTTAAGACTTCTGCTGCTGTGTAAATTAACAAGGTAGAGAAAATCCAAGCATAGCGATGTAAAAACATGTTTGGAGTATGCATGCCTTGCCAAAATAAATCAAGAGCTTCAATATAAAAGCTTGCAATTAGAAATGTAAAGAAGATTGCATAGATAAGTTTCACGTGAAACTTAATAGATTTCATCGTAAAAAACAAAATGGTCAAAATAAAGGGAAGTAGTCCGACAAAAATCATTGGGATAGCCCCATACTTTGTTGTATCAAAGGAACCAATGAATTGCTTAGCAAAGAGATCAAGGTACCAGCTACTTTCAGTTTGAAACTTTGTAACTTCAGTTAATTTTTCTCCATGTGTCTGTAAATCAAACAGAGTAGGAAGAGTCAGAATCAAACTAGCCATACCAGCTAAAAAGGAGGTCACGACAAAATCAAGAACAGATGATTTTCGGGTTTTAAAGTCCCACGAAATTTGACAGAAATACCAGAAAATAAGAAACAATGCTGTCATATAGCCAAAATAATAGTTTTGGATAAATAAGATTGACAGACTTGTAAAGTACAATAGGAATTTCTTTTCAGTTATCAGTAGATGTAAACCAGTTATAATTAAAGGAATCAAGATAAAAACATCTAGCCAGGTTTTTATCTCTAATTGACTGACAGTGAAACTCATCAGAGCATAGGAAGTAGATAAAGCTAGTTTTAAAGGCTTGGGAATCGATTGAAATAATTTATTTAAACTAAAATAAGTTGATAGTCCAATCAATCCAAATTTTAAGAGAGTTGTCAGATAGACAGCATCTGGCATATTCGACAGATTAAAAAAGTAAACTAGAGGTGAAAGGAAGCTTCCCAAGTAATAACTAGATAGGGCATAGAAATTTAATCCGAGGCCACTTGTAAAGGTGTAAAACAGACTACCATTTCCATGTAGGATATTTCGTAAAGTTACATCAAAAATAACGTATTGATGAAACCCATCTCCCAATAGTGGAGATGTATCGCTGTTCCAGTAGATACCTTGAGATAGATATACTCCTGTCATAATGATTACGGGAATGATGAAAGAAACAAAATAGGTCCAATATGTTTTAAAAAATAATTTCATGTTACCTCATAAAATGTTAGAAAACTCAGCTGGTTAACCCAACTGAGTTTTGAAAATTTTAGTCTTTCCAAAGTTCTTTAACTTTTGCTTGTACTTCTGCATTTTCTAGGAATTCATCATAGGTTTCATCGATACGGTCAATGACGCCATTTTTAGACAAGACAATGATATGGTTAGCTAGAGTTTGAATAAACTCGTGGTCATGGCTGGCAAAGATGATTGATTCTTTAAAGTTTTTCAATCCATCATTCAAGCTTGAGATAGATTCCAAGTCCAAGTGATTGGTTGGATCATCAAGTACAAGGACATTTGATTTCAAGAGCATGAGTTTTGAAAGCATGACACGCACTTTTTCTCCCCCTGACAAGACGTTTACAGATTTGTTAACTTCATCTCCAGAGAAGAGCATACGGCCGAGGAAGCCACGTAGGAAAGTATTGTCATCTTCTTCTTTACTTGCGAATTGACGCAACCAGTCAAGGATTGACTCTCCTCCTGCAAAATCTGCCGAGTTATCTTTTGGCAAGTAAGAACGGCTAGTAGTTACTCCCCACTTGACAGTTCCTTCATAGTCAATGTCCCCCATGATTGCACGAATTAATGCAGTCGTTTGGATGTCATTCTGTCCAATAAGCGCTGTCTTATCACCTGGACGTAAGATGAAACTAATATTATCTAAGATAGTTTCACCATCAATCTTTACAGTTAGATTTTCTACTGTCAAGAGATCATTACCAATCTCACGTTCCGCTTTAAAGTTGATAAATGGATATTTACGACTAGATGGCACAATTTCTTCAAGTTCAATTTTATCAAGCATTTTCTTACGTGATGTTGCTTGTCTTGATTTAGAAGCATTGGCAGAGAAACGAGCAACGAATTCTTGCAATTGTTTAATTTTTTCTTCTGCTTTGGCATTACGGTCTGCTAGCAATTTAGCAGCGAGTTCAGAAGATTCCTTCCAGAAGTCATAGTTTCCGACATAGAGTTTGATTTTTCCAAAGTCAAGGTCGGCCATGTGAGTACATACTTTGTTCAAGAAGTGACGGTCGTGGGATACTACGATAACTGTGTTATCAAAATCAATCAAGAAGTCTTCTAACCAAGTAATCGATTGGATGTCCAAACCGTTGGTAGGCTCGTCCAAAAGAAGAACATCTGGTTTACCAAAAAGTGCTTTGGCGAGGAGAACCTTTACTTTCTCACCGTTGGCCAATTCGCTCATGTTTTGATAGTGCAATTCTTCTGAAATGTTTAGGTTTTGAAGTAGTTGAGAGGCTTCACTTTCTGCTTCCCAACCTCCAAGCTCGGCAAACTCTCCTTCGAGTTCGGCAGCACGCACTCCATCCTCATCTGAGAAATTTTCCTTCATGTAGATGGCATCTTTCTCCTTCATGATGCTATAAAGTTTTTCATTTCCCATGATAACGACATCAATGGCACGTTCGTCTTCATAGTCAAAGTGATTTTGACGAAGAACAGAGAGACGTTCATCTGGACCAAGAGAGATGTGACCAGTAGTAGGTTCGATATCTCCAGCTAAAATTTTTAAAAAGGTTGATTTTCCGGCACCATTAGCACCGATTAATCCGTAAGTATTTCCTTCTGTAAATTTGATATTGACATCATCAAAAAGTTTGCGATCACTAAAACGTAGTGAAACATCAGATACTGTAAGCAATGTTTTTCTCCTATATGTGTAATATATTTATTCTACTAGAAAATATAGAAATATTCAAATTTTTATCTGTCAATTTTTTGTAAACTATATTTACAGAATGCTTTACACGAATCCGTAAATAGCAAGACTGATTTATTTTAATAAATTACGGTTATTTCATTAAAAAAATGCTATAATTGAAGGGACCATATCGAAGGAGAATAAAATGACTAAACCCATTATTTTAACAGGAGACCGTCCAACAGGAAAATTGCATATTGGACATTATGTTGGAAGTCTCAAAAATAGAGTTTTATTACAGGAAGAGGATAAGTATGATATGTTTGTGTTCTTGGCTGACCAACAAGCTTTGACAGATCATGCTAAAGACCCTCAAACAATTGTAGAGTCTATCGGAAATGTGGCTTTGGATTATCTTGCAGTTGGATTGGATCCAAGTAAATCAACTATTTTTATTCAAAGCCAAATTCCAGAATTAGCTGAGTTGTCTATGTATTATATGAATTTGGTGTCATTAGCACGTTTGGAGCGTAATCCAACTGTCAAGACAGAAATTGCTCAGAAAGGATTTGGAGAAAGCATTCCGACAGGATTCTTAGTCTATCCAATAGCTCAAGCAGCTGACATTACAGCTTTCAAGGCTAACTATGTTCCTGTTGGGACAGACCAAAAACCAATGATTGAGCAAACTCGCGAGATTGTTCGTTCTTTTAATAATGCATATAACTGTGATGTCTTGGTAGAGCCGGAAGGTATTTATCCAGAAAATGAGAGAGCAGGGCGTTTGCCTGGTTTAGATGGAAATGCTAAAATGTCTAAATCCCTTAATAATGGTATTTATTTAGCTGATGATGCGGATACTTTGCGTAAAAAAGTAATGAGTATGTATACAGATCCAGATCATATTCGAGTGGAAGATCCAGGTAAGATTGAGGGAAATATGGTTTTCCATTATCTAGATGTTTTTGGTCGCCCAGAAGATGCTCAAGAAATTGCTGAAATGAAAGAACATTATCAACGAGGTGGTCTTGGTGATGTGAAGACAAAGCGTTATCTACTTGAAATATTAGAACGTGAACTTGGTCCTATTCGTGAGCGCCGTATTGAATTTGCTAAGGATATGGGAGAAGTTTATAATATGCTTCAAAAAGGTAGTGAAAGAGCGCGTGAAGTTGCAGGTCAAACCCTATCTGAGGTTAAAGGAGCAATGGGACTTCATTACTTTAACTAAGTTTATTTTACAAGAAACTATCATTTCTATCTCGAAGAAAAGATAGTTTTTTATTTACCCCTGTAACATTTGACAAATTTTTATAGAATGGTATGATAGATACAATATAAAAAGAGTCAAGCTCAAAAAGAAAGAAAAGAGGAAACTTCGAATGTCTAATTGGGACACTAAATTTTTGAAAAAAGGTTTTACCTTTGATGATGTATTGCTTATTCCAGCTGAAAGTCATGTGTTGCCTAATGATGCAGATTTAACAACTAAACTGGCAGATAATTTGACTTTAAATATCCCAATTATTACCGCTGCTATGGACACAGTAACAGAGAGTCAAATGGCTATTGCTATTGCTCGTGCAGGTGGTCTCGGAGTTATCCATAAAAACATGTCAATTGCTCAACAAGCAGACGAGGTTCGTAAGGTAAAGCGTTCTGAAAATGGAGTTATTATTGATCCGTTCTTCTTGACGCCTGAACATACAATTGCTGAAGCAGATGAGCTTATGGGTCGTTACCGCATCAGTGGTGTTCCAGTTGTTGAAACACTTGAAAATCGTAAATTGGTTGGTATTTTGACAAACCGAGATCTTCGTTTTATTTCAGATTATAACCAACCAATATCAAACCATATGACTAGTGAAAATCTTGTTACTGCTCCTGTGGGTACAGACCTTGCAACAGCTGAGAGTATTCTTCAAGAACACCGTATTGAAAAACTTCCGTTGGTAGATGACGAAGGCCGTCTTTCTGGTTTGATTACTATTAAAGATATTGAAAAAGTTATTGAGTTTCCAAATGCGGCGAAAGATGAGTTTGGTCGTCTTCTAGTTGCAGGTGCAGTAGGTGTTACTTCAGATACATTTGAACGTGCAGAGGCTCTTTTTGAGGCAGGAGCGGATGCGATTGTTATTGATACTGCACATGGTCATTCTGCAGGTGTCTTGCGTAAAATTGCTGAGATTCGTGCTCACTTCCCAGATCGTACTTTGATTGCTGGAAATATTGCTACTGCTGAAGGTGCACGTGCCCTTTACGAAGCAGGTGTAGACGTTGTCAAGGTTGGTATTGGACCAGGTTCTATTTGTACTACTCGTGTGATTGCTGGTGTTGGTGTTCCGCAAGTAACAGCTATCTACGATGCTGCAGCTGTTGCGCGTGAATATGGTAAAACTATCATTGCTGACGGTGGAATCAAGTATTCTGGAGATATTGTAAAAGCACTTGCGGCTGGTGGAAATGCTGTTATGCTTGGATCAATGTTTGCTGGAACTGATGAAGCTCCAGGTGAAACTGAAATCTTCCAAGGACGTAAGTTCAAGACTTACCGTGGTATGGGATCAATCGCTGCTATGAAAAAAGGTTCAAGTGATCGTTACTTCCAAGGTTCTGTCAATGAAGCAAACAAACTCGTTCCAGAAGGAATTGAAGGTCGTGTTGCTTATAAAGGAGCAGCAGCTGATATTGTCTTCCAAATGATTGGTGGTATTCGCTCTGGTATGGGTTACTGTGGTGCAGCTAACCTTCAAGAACTACACGATAATGCTCAATTTATTGAAATGTCTGGTGCTGGTTTGAAAGAAAGCCATCCTCATGATGTACAAATTACTAATGAGGCACCAAATTATTCGATGTAAAAGAAATGAAAAGAACTCCTGTGGCAATAGGAGTTCTTTTACAATATTGTCAATTTTCGTTTACAACAACTTGACCATTTTGAATAGCGAAAATACTTATATTTTCTGGTAGATTTTGAAGATGATCTAAGCTTGTTGTTGTAATAAAGGTTTGGATTGAATGTGAAATCGTTTCCAACAATTTTAGTTGTCTAGTGTTGTCAAGTTCGCTCATAACATCGTCAAGCAGTAATATTGGAGATTCTGTAGTAATACTTTCCATTAATTCGATTTCTGCTAATTTTATCGATAGGACGAGACTACGATGTTGACCTTGGCTTCCGAAACTAGCATCCATTCCATTTATATAGAAAGAAATGTCATCTCGATGAGGCCCAACACCAGTATTCTTTTTAAATAAATCTCTGGATCTACTTTTTTCTAAAGCAATTTTGAAAGATTCGGATAAGTTTTGTTTGTCAATTATATTGACAGAAGATTGATAGGATATTGACAACTCTTCAATCTGATTAGAGAGTTCAAAATGTTTCTTACGCCCAAATGATTCTAGTTTTTTTATGAAATCTAAGCGGTGATTCATTACACGACATCCATAATCAACTAGCTGATCATCCAACACTGAGAGGAAGGTTTCATCTATTTTTTGAGCTGATTTTAGATAAGTGTTTCTTTGTTTTAGGATGTGATTATAATTGGTTAAATCTGATAAATAGATTGGCTTGATTTGTCCAAGTTCCATATCAATGAATTTTCGTCGAACCGAAGGTGCTCCTTTAATTAGTTGTAAATCTTCAGGAGCAAATAAGACAACATTCATGTGTCCTACATAATCTGAAAGTCGTGCCTGTTTTAAATGGTTAACTTTTGTCACACGTCCTTTTTGTGTGAGTTCGATTTCGAGAGGAATGGATCCCGTTTTTTTCTGAACGAGACCTGAAAGATGAAGTTGTTCCTCATCAAAATGAATGAGATTTTTATCTGTTCGAGTTCGATGGCTACGTGTTAAGGCTAAAAAATAGATAGCCTCTAACATATTTGTTTTTCCTTGTGCATTGCGTCCTAAAAAGACATTTAATTTAGGATTAAAGTCTATTTTCGTCTCTTTATAGTTACGAAAAGTTTTGAGAGATAGGTGTTGTAACCACATGATTATCTACCAGGGAATCGCGGAGCTTGTTTGCTTTTGGAGAATGAAGTAGGTTTAGAGTTGTTTTTTTTTACTCCTTTATTCATCTCCTTGACAAGTTTAGCGATTCGTTCTTTTTCAACTTTATCAGCTTGGTATTCATTCTGTTCTTCAGAAGTAGGTTGTGTCAACAAGATGTCAATGTTCATGTCAGGGATGTCAACCTTATCGCCAATACGAAGTTTTTTACCACGACGACTCTCTAATTCCCCATTAAAATAAACAGGATGTTCAGAGAGAAAGGATTTAATAGCTCCTCCGCTATGTGTAATTCCAAGTTCTTTGAGTAGTGCTTGGAGGGTAATAAATTCTTCAAATAATTTGTATTCCATAATTCACCTCAATCTTTGGTATTATACCATATTTTCCTAAAAATAGTTAGAGAAACAGGGAGAAATGTAAGCGATTTTTATTTCAAAAGTGTTACAGAGAACAAGAAAATTTCAGGTTTTCGTGATATAATAGAAGTCTGTATATAAGGAGGTAAATCATGGAGTTAGTGCATGGAATTTCAACACATTTTATCCAATCAAAGAAGTTTAAAACGAACAAAATCACCGTGCGTTTTACCGCTCCATTATCCCTCGATACGATTGCAGGTCGCATGTTGAGTGCGAGTATGCTAGAGATTGCTAATCAGATGTATCCCACTTCTCAAGATTTGAGAAGACACTTGGCCAGTCTATATGGTACAGATATGTCAACCAATTGTTTCAGAAGAGGGCAAAGTCACATTGTAGAATTGACATTTACCTATGTTCGTGATGAGTTTTTAAGTAGGAAAAATGTGCTAACTTCTCAGGTTTTGGAACTTGTAAAAGAAACTCTTTTTTCACCCGTAGTAGTTGATAATGGGTTTGATTCGGCCTTATTTGAAATTGAGAAAAAACAATTGCTAGCAAGTTTAGCAGCTGACATGGATGATTCTTTTTATTTCGCACATAAAGAATTAGACAAATTATTTTTTCATGATGAACGTCTCAGACTGGAATATAGTGATTTACGAAATCGTATTTTAGCTGAAACTCCACAAAATTCTTATTCTTGTTTCCAAGAATTTTTGGCCAATGATCGAATAGATTTTTTTTTCCTAGGTGATTTTAATGAGGTCGAAATTCAAAATGTATTAAAATCATTTGGCTTTAAAGGTCGAGAAGGATATGTGACGGTTCAGTATTGTCAACCTTATTCCAATATTCTTCAGGAAGGTATGGTTCGAAAAAATGTGGGACAATCCATTGTGGAATTAGGTTATCATTGCCCTTCTGAATATGGTGATGAGCAACATTTACCCATGATTGTAATGAATGGTTTACTGGGTGGATTTGCTCACTCTAAACTATTTACAAATGTCCGTGAAAATGCTGGATTGGCTTATACTATTTCAAGTCAGCTTGATTTATTTAGTGGATTCTTGAGGATGTATGCTGGTATCGATCGAGAAAATCGGAACCAGGCTCGAAAAATGATGAATAATCAACTTCTTGATTTAAAAAAAGGTTATTTTACAGAGCTTGAGTTAGAGCAGACCAAGGAAATGATTCGTCGGTCTTTGTTACTTTTTCAAGATAATCAAGGTTCATTGATTGAACGTGCTTATCAAAATGCCTTACTTGGAAAATCTTCAGCAGATTTTAAAAGTTGGATTGCAAATCTCGAGCAAGTTGACAAAGATGCTATTTGTAGAGCAGCTAATAATGTGAAACTACAGGCGATTTACTTTATGGAAGGAATAGAATGACAAAGGTTGTTTTTGAAGAAAAATACTATCCAGCTGTAAAAGAAATGGTTTATCGAACTCGTTTGGCAAATGGATTGACAGTTGCTCTTTTACCTAAAAAGGAATTTAAAGAGGTTTACGGGAGTGTAACTGTACAGTTTGGATCGGTAGATATGCTTGTCACAGAAGTTGACGGAGATGTAAAACAATATCCTGCAGGAATTGCTCATTTTCTTGAACATAAATTATTTGAGAGAGAAGATTCTAGTGATTTGATGTCTGCTTTTACGAGTCTAGGTGCAGATAGTAATGCCTTTACAAGCTTTACAAAAACAAGTTATCTTTTTTCAGCAACGGATCATTTTTTAGAAAATTTAGAGTTACTTGATGAATTGGTAACATCAGCACATTTTACTGAAGATTCCATTTTAAGAGAGCAGGATATTATTCAGCAAGAACGAGAAATGTATCAAGATGATCCAGATTCGTGTTTATTCTTTTCAACCTTAGCGAATTTGTATCCTGGTACACCTTTATCAACAGATATAGTTGGAAGCGAGGAGTCTATTTCCCAAATCAATCTAACTAAATTGCAAGAAAATTTTACAAAGTTTTACAAACCTGTAAACATGTCTCTGTTTTTAGTTGGTAATTTTGATGTGGAGCAAGTACAGGACTATTTTGAAAGAAAAGAATTGAAAGATTTAGATGTTCAGGAAGTAGTAAGAGAAAAATTTGTTTTACAGGCTGTAAAGCAAACAGACAGTATGAGAATGGAAGTATCTTCTCCCAAACTAGCGATTGGGATTAGAGGTAAGCGAAAAGTTGCTGAAGCGGATTGCTATCGACATCATATTTTATTAAAATTATTGTTTGCAATGATGTTTGGTTGGACTTCGGATCGTTTTCAAAAGTTATATGAATCAGGTAAAATAGATGCTTCCTTATCTCTTGAAATTGAAGTAACAAGTCGTTTTCATTTTGTTATGTTGACAATGGATACAAAAGAGCCAGTTGCTTTATCTCATCAGTTTAGGAAGGCTATTCGTAATTTTACAAAGGATTTAGATATTACAGAGGATCATTTAGATATTATCAAAAGAGAGATGTTTGGAGAATTTTTCAGTAGCATGAATTCTCTTGAATTTATTGCAACGCAATATGATGCTTTTGAACATGGTGAGACAATTTTTGATTTACCAAAGATTTTACAGGAAATTACTTTAGAGGATGTCCTTGAAGCAGGGCATCATTTAATAGATGAAGGGGATATAGTTGATTTTACAATATTCCCATCGTAGTAACCTATCATAATAGACACTAGAAAGAAGGGATGACAAGTATGAGGAAAAAAACAATTGGTGAGGTTTTACGATTAGCTAGAATCAATCAGGGATTGAGTTTAGATGAATTGCAGAAAAAGACAGAAATCCAGTTAGATATGTTGGAAGCAATGGAAGCAGACGATTTCGATCAACTTCCAAGTCCTTTTTACACGCGTTCTTTCTTGAAAAAATATGCATGGGCTGTTGAGTTAGATGACCAAATTGTTTTGGATGCTTATGATTCTGGGAGTATGATTACTTATGAGGAAGTAGATGTTGATGAAGATGAGTTGACAGGGCGCAGACGTTCAAGTAAGAAAAATAAGAAAAAAACATCATTTTTACCTTTATTTTATTTTATCCTTTTTGCTTTATCGATTTTAATTTTTGTGACCTATTATGTTTGGAACTATATTCAAACTCAACCAGAGGGGCCTTCTCTTTCTAATTACAGTGTGGTTCAATCAACAAGTTCAACTAGCTCTGTTCCCCAATCTTCAAGTAGTAGTTCATCTAGCAGTTCTTCTAGTGTAGAATCAGCTATAAGTGTATCAGGTGAAGGAAATCATGTAGAAATAGCTTATAAAACAAGTAAGGAAACTGCAAAATTACAATTATCGGTTTCAGATGCTAGAAGTTGGGTCAGTATTTCCGAAAGTGAACTTGAGGGTGGAGTGACCTTATCATCGGATAATAAAAGTGTGGAAACAACCGTTTCAACTAAAAATTCTGTAACCATTACTTTAGGTGTTGTAAAAGGTGTTGCTTTGACAGTAGATAATCAGACTGTTGATTTATCGAAATTAACAGCTTATACTGGGACAATTACGATAACCTTTACTAAGAATTAAGGAAAAACAAATGAAAAAAGAACAAATTCCAAATCTCTTAACAATAGGTCGAATTTTCTTTATTCCCATCTTTATCTTTATTTTAACGATAGGAAATTCGATAGAGAGTCATATAGTGGCAGCTATTATCTTTGCTGTTGCCAGTATTACAGACTATTTAGATGGATATTTAGCTCGTAAATGGAATGTGGTCAGTAATTTTGGTAAATTTGCAGATCCTATGGCGGATAAGTTACTAGTTATGTCGGCTTTTATTATGTTGATTGAGTTAGGTATGGCTCCGGCTTGGATTATTACAGTGATTATCTGTCGTGAGTTGGCTGTTACAGGTTTAAGGCTGTTACTGGTTGAAACTGGTGGAACAGTTTTAGCAGCAGCTATGCCTGGAAAAATTAAAACTTTCAGTCAGATGTTTGCGATTATTTTCTTGCTATTACATTGGACTTTGATTGGCCAAGTTCTACTTTATGTGGCCTTGTTTTTCACTATCTACTCTGGCTATGACTATTTCAAGGGTAGTGCCTATGTATTTAAAGGGACATTTGGTTCGAAATGAAATCAATAATTGATGTAAAAAATCTTTCTTTTCGTTATAAGGAAAGTCAAGAATACTATGATGTGAAGGATATTACGTTTCACGTGAAACGTGGGGAATGGCTTTCGATTGTAGGGCATAATGGTAGTGGTAAATCAACGACGGTTCGATTAATTGATGGCTTATTGGAAGCAGAATCTGGAGAGATTGTAATTGATGGCCAACGTTTGACTGAGGAAAATGTTTGGAATATACGTCGTAAAATCGGTATGGTTTTTCAAAATCCAGACAATCAATTTGTTGGAGCGACTGTTGAAGATGATGTTGCTTTTGGTTTGGAAAATCAGGGACTTTCTCGTCAGGAAATGAAAAAGAGAGTGGAAGAAGCTCTGGATTTGGTTGGCATGTTGGACTTTAAAAAGAGAGAGCCAGCACGTCTGTCAGGTGGTCAAAAGCAACGTGTGGCTATTGCAGGCGTTGTAGCCCTTAGACCAGCTATTTTAATCCTAGATGAAGCAACGAGTATGTTGGATCCTGAGGGGCGTAGAGAACTGATTGAGACAGTAAAAGGAATTCGAAAAGACTATGATATGACGGTCATTTCCATTACCCATGATTTGGAAGAAGTCGCCATGAGTGATCGTGTATTGGTCATGAAAAAAGGGGAAATTGAGTCAACCAGCAGTCCAAGAGAACTTTTCTCTCGAAATGATTTAGATCAAATTGGATTAGACGATCCTTTTGCCAATCAATTAAAACATTCTTTGAGCCAGAATGGCTATGATTTACCTGAAAATTATTTGACAGAAAGTGAACTAGAGGATAAGCTATGGGAATTGCTCTAGAAAATGTGAGTTTTACATATCAAGAAGGGACTCCCTTAGCTTCAGCAGCTTTGTTGGATGTTTCTTTGACGATTGAAGATGGTTCTTATACAGCTTTAATTGGGCACACAGGTAGCGGTAAATCAACTATTTTACAACTCTTAAATGGTTTATTGGTGCCAAGTCAAGGTAGTGTACGGGTTTTTGATACTTTAATCACCTCGACTTCTAAAAATAAAGACATTCGTCAAATTAGAAAACAGGTTGGTTTGGTATTTCAGTTTGCTGAAAATCAGATCTTTGAAGAAACGGTTTTGAAGGACGTTGCTTTTGGACCGCAAAATTTTGGAGTTTCTGAAGAAGATGCGAAGAAGATTGCGCGTGAGAAACTGGCTCTGGTTGGAATTGATGAATCACTTTTTAATCGTAGCCCGTTTGAGCTGTCAGGTGGGCAAATGAGACGTGTGGCCATTGCAGGCATACTTGCCATGGAGCCAGCTATATTAGTCTTAGATGAACCCACAGCAGGCCTGGATCCTCTGGGGAGAAAAGAGTTGATGAATTTATTCAAAAAACTCCACCAGTCAGGGATGACTATCGTCTTGGTGACGCATTTGATGGATGATGTTGCTGAATATGCGAATCAAGTCTATGTGATGGAAAAGGGACGTTTAGTGAAGGGTGGGAAACCGAGTGATGTCTTTCAAGATGTTGTCTTTATGGAAGAAGTGCAGTTGGGAGTACCTAAAATTACAGCCTTTTGTAAACGATTGGCGGACAGAGGTGTGTCATTTAAACGATTACCGATTAAGATAGAGGAATTCAAGGAGTCGCTAAATGGATAGTATGATTTTGGGACGTTATATCCCAGGGGATTCAATTGTTCACCGATTGGATCCACGCAGCAAATTACTTGCTATGATGCTACTGATTTTGATTGTGTTTTGGGCTAATAATCCCTTAACGAATCTGATTCTTTTTATAGCGACAGGGGTCTTTATTGCCTTGTCAGGAGTATCTCTCTCATTTTTTATTCAGGGTTTGAAGTCTATGTTTTTCTTGATCGCCTTCACAACTATCTTTCAACTATTTTTCATTTCTAATGGGAATGTTTTATTTGAGTTTTCGTTTGTGAGAATCACGGATTATGCTTTGCAACAAGCTGGAATTATTTTTTGTCGCTTTGTATTGATTATTTTCTTTTCAACTTTGTTAACCTTAACAACAATGCCCTTAAGTCTGGCCTCAGCTGTTGAAGCTTTGTTAGCGCCTTTAAAGCGTGTGAAAGTTCCAGTTCATGAAATTGGATTGATGCTGTCCATGAGTCTACGTTTTGTGCCAACATTGATGGATGATACGACGCGTATTATGAATGCACAGAAAGCGCGTGGAGTGGATTTTGGAGAAGGAAGTATTGTTCAAAAAGTAAAGGCGATGATTCCTATTTTGATTCCTCTTTTTGCGACAAGTTTAAAACGTGCAGATTCCTTGGCTATCGCCATGGAAGCGCGTGGTTATCAGGGGGGAAAAGGCAGAAGTCAATACAGACAATTGAAATGGACCCGAAAGGATACGCTAGCAATTCTTGTTATTCTCGTACTTGGTTGTTGCTTATTTTTCTTAAAATCTTAGTAGCATTTAAAGAATTGATTAAAAGTTACTGTAACAGTTTTTGATATAAAGGTAGGGATATGAACCGTTTTAAAAAATCAAAATATGTCATTATTGTTTTTGTCACTGTTCTGCTTGTGTCAGCTCTCTTAGCGACGACTTATTCAAGTACAATTGTGACAAAATTAGGAGATGGAATCTCATTGGTTGATAGGGTTGTGCAAAAACCTTTTCGGTGGTTTGATTCTGTTAAATCAGATTTGTCTCATTTGACACGAACATATAATGAAAATGAAAGTTTGAAGAAACAGATTTACCAATTAGAAGTTAAATCAAATGAGGCGGAAAGTTTAAAGACGGAAAATGAACAACTGCGCAAATTGCTTGATATGAAGTCCAAGTTGCAAGCTACAAAGACTTTGGTAGCAGATGTTATTATGCGATCTCCAGTATCTTGGCAGCAGGAATTGACCTTAGATGCAGGTAAATCAAAAGGTGCTTCTGAGAACATGTTAGCTATTGCAAATGGTGGCTTGATTGGGAGTGTTTCAAAAGTAGAGGACAACTCTACTAGAGTCAACCTTCTGACAAATACGGAAAATGCTGATAAGATTTCTGTTAAAATTCAACACGGCACTACCACAATTTATGGAATTATTGTTGGCTATGACAAGGAAAATGAAGTTCTTAAAATTAGTCAATTAAATAGTAATAGCGATATTAGTACAGGCGATAAAGTGACAACGGGTGGATTAGGAAACTTTAATGTTGCGGATATTCCTGTTGGTGAAGTAGTTACCACAACGCATAGTACAGACTATTTGACACGAGAAGTAACTGTTAAATTGAGTGCAGATACTCATAATGTGGATGTGATAGAATTAGTGGGGAATTCATAATGAGACAGTTGAAGCGGGTTGGAGTATTTGTATTGCTTCCTTTCTTTGTTCTAATTGACGCCCATGTTAGCCAGCTTCTGGGCTCATTTTTTCCCCATGTACATTTGGCTAGTCATTTTCTTTTTCTATTTCTCTTATTTGAGACGATAGAAGTATCAGAGTATTTCTACCTAGTTTATTGTTTTGTGATAGGCTTGGTTTACGATGTTTACTTTTTCCATCTAATAGGGATTGCAACTCTCTTATTTATCTTATTAGGAGCCTTTCTTCATAAATTGAATAGTGTTATTTTGTTGAATCGCTGGACAAGAATCTTAGCTATGATTGTTATGAGTTTTCTATTTGATATGGGAGCTTATCTTTTTGCATTAGTGGTAGGTTTAACTGTAGATAGTCTGCCGATTTTTATCGTTTATAGCCTAGTACCATCCATGATTTTAAATCTTGTGTGGATGCTTATTTTTCAGTTTATTTTTGAAAAATATTATCTATGAGAAAGAAACAAAAATGTAACAAAGGCGTAATATTCATTAGGCCTTTTTTTGGTATACTAGTATTGTCTTTAAAAGAAGGAGTATCTACGTAATATGAAGAAAAAAATCTTAGCGTCACTTTTATTAAGTACAGTAATGGTTTCTCAAGTAGCTGTTTTAACAACTGCGCATGCAGAAACTACTGATGACAAAATTGCTGCTCAAGATAATAAAATTAGTACCTTAACAGCACAACAACAAGAAGCCCAAAAACAAGTTGACCAAATTCAGGAGCAAGTATCAGCTATTCAAGCTGAGCAATCTAACTTGCAAGCTGAAAATGATAGATTACAAGCAGAATCCAAAAAACTTGAGAGTGAGATTACAGAACTTTCTAAAAATATTGTATCTCGTAATGATTCTTTGGAAAAACAAGCTCGTAGTGCTCAAACAAATGGAGCTGCAACTAGCTACATCAATACGATTGTAAACTCAAAATCAATTACAGAAGCTATTTCACGTGTAGCAGCAATGAATGAAATCGTATCTGCTAACAACAAAATGTTGGAACAACAAAAAGCAGATAAAAAATCAATTTCTGAGAAGCAAGTGGCAAACAATGACGCAATTAATACAGTAATTGCAAATCAACAGAAATTGTCTGATGATGCACAAGCTCTAACAACGAAACAAGCTGAGTTGAAGGCTGCAGAATTAAATCTTGCTGCTGAAAAAGCTACAGCAGAAGATGAAAAAGCGAGTTTGCTAGAGAAAAAAGCAGAAGCAGAAGCGGCAGCAAAAGCAGCAGCAGAGGCAGAAGCAGCTTATAAGGCAAAACAAGTAAGTCAACAACAAACAGTTGTTGCTTCTGGAAATACGACTTTTGCAGCACAGGTTCAAGCTGTAGCTTCTTCGGAATCAACAACATATACTCCTGTGGCAGTCAAACAACGCCCAACATACAGTACAAATGCTTCAACTTATCCAATTGGAGAATGTACGTGGGGAGTTAAAACATTAGCACCTTGGGCTGGAGACTATTGGGGTAATGGAGCACAGTGGGCTACAAGTGCAGCTGCTGCAGGATTCCGTACAGGTTCAACACCTCAAGTTGGTGCAATTGCATGTTGGAATGATGGTGGATATGGACATGTAGCGGTAGTCACTGCTGTAGAATCAACAACACGTATCCAAGTGTCAGAATCAAATTATGCTGGTAATCGCACGCTTGGAAATCATCGTGGGTGGTTCAATCCGACAACTACGTCATCAGGTTTTGTAACATATATTTATGCAGATTAATTAGAAAAGGAGACTTAATAGAGTCTCTTTTTTAGTGTCGATAGTCTCTATAAAAAATTCTTAAAAAACTTGAAAATATTGAAAAAGTATGGTAAAATGAAAATTGTCGTGTGAACGATAATACTCATTCTTGATGAATTGTGAAACAGTTGCCCTTGGGTCGTTTTGCGAGTTGAAGTCAAGAAGAGGAAAAAAACAAAAAGGAGAAATACTCATGGCAGTAATTTCAATGAAACAACTTCTTGAGGCTGGTGTACACTTTGGTCACCAAACTCGTCGCTGGAACCCTAAGATGGCTAAGTACATCTTTACTGAGCGTAACGGAATCCACGTTATCGACTTGCAACAAACTGTAAAATACGCTGACCAAGCATACGACTTCATGCGTGATGCAGCAGCTAACGATGCAGTTGTATTGTTCGTTGGTACTAAGAAACAAGCAGCTGATGCGGTTGCTGAAGAAGCAGTACGTTCAGGTCAATACTTCATCAACCACCGTTGGTTGGGTGGAACTCTTACAAACTGGGGAACAATCCAAAAACGTATCGCTCGTTTGAAAGAAATCAAACGTATGGAAGAAGATGGAACTTTCGAAGTTCTTCCTAAGAAAGAAGTTGCACTTCTTAACAAACAACGTGCACGTCTTGAAAAATTCTTGGGAGGTATCGAAGATATGCCTCGTATCCCAGATGTAATGTACGTAGTTGACCCACATAAAGAGCAAATCGCTGTTAAAGAAGCTAAAAAATTGGGTATCCCAGTTGTAGCGATGGTTGATACAAACACTGATCCAGATGATATCGATGTAATCATCCCAGCTAACGATGACGCTATCCGCGCAGTTAAGTTGATTACAGCTAAATTGGCAGACGCTATCATTGAAGGTCGCCAAGGTGAAGATGCTGTTGCAGCAGTTGAAGCAGAATTTGCATCTTCAGAAGCTCAAGCGGACTCAATCGAAGAAATCGTTGAAGTTGTAGAAGGCGACAACGCTTAATTCATAATAAATAGTAATTACCTAGGAGGGCGGGGCTTAGCCCGGCTCTCCTATTTTTAAAAAATATAGGAGAATCAAAATGGCAGAAATTACAGCTAAACTTGTTAAAGAGTTGCGTGAAAAATCTGGTGCTGGTGTTATGGACGCTAAAAAAGCATTGGTTGAAGTGGAAGGCGATATCGAAAAAGCGATTGAATTGCTTCGCGAAAAAGGTATGGCAAAAGCAGCTAAGAAAGCTGACCGTGTTGCTGCAGAAGGTTTGACTGGTGTTTATGTTGACGGTAACGTTGCAGCAGTTGTTGAAGTAAATGCTGAAACTGACTTCGTTGCGAAAAACGCTCAATTTGTTGAGTTGGTAAATGCTACAGCTAAAGTAATCGCTGAAGGAAAACCAGCTAACAACGAAGAAGCTCTTGCTTTGACAATGCCTTCAGGTGAAACTCTTGAAGCAGCTTATGTGTCTGCAACAGCGACTATCGGAGAAAAAATCTCATTCCGTCGCTTTGCTTTGATTGAAAAAACAGATGCACAACACTTCGGAGCATACCAACACAACGGTGGACGTATCGGTGTTATCTCTGTAATCGAGGGTGGAGACGAAGCACTTGCTAAACAAATTTCAATGCACATCGCTGCTATGAAACCAACAGTTCTTTCATACAAAGAATTGGATGAGCAATTTGTTAAAGATGAGTTGGCACAATTGAACCACGTTATCGACCAAGATAATGAAAGCCGTGCTATGGTTGGTAAACCAGCTCTTCCACACTTGGCATACGGATCTAAAGCTCAATTGACTGATGAAGTAATCGCTCAAGCTGAAGAAGCTATCAAAGCTGAATTGGCTGCAGAAGGTAAACCAGAAAAAATCTGGGATAAAATCATCCCAGGTAAAATGGATCGCTTCATGCTTGACAACACTAAAGTTGACCAAGCTTACACACTTCTTGCACAAGTTTACATCATGGATGACAGCAAGACAGTTGAAGCTTACCTTGAATCAGTTAACGCTTCAGTAGTTGAGTTCGCTCGCTTTGAAGTTGGTGAAGGTATCGAAAAAGCTGCAAACGACTTTGAAGCAGAAGTTGCAGCTACAATGGCAGCAGCCTTGAATAACTAATTATAGAAAGGAAGTAAATTTGCTTCCTTTTTATTATGCAGTAGATTCTTATAGGGAGAGTTTTCTATTTTCAAGGTATAATACTCTTCGAAAATCTCTTCAAACCACGTCAACGTCGCCTTGTCGTACTCAAGTACAGCCTGCGGCTGGTTTCCTAGTTTGCTCTTTGATTTTTATTGAGTATAAATAAAAAGCCCTATAATAAGGGCTAAATGTATTTAGGAGACTACACTTCAAATTCATAGAGTGCTGTGGAGAGATAACGTTCACCGTTATCTGGTGCTAGAGCAAGGACCTTCTTACCTGTACCTAATTTTTTAGCAACTTCAATTGCTCCGTAGATAGCTGCAGCTGAAGAAATACCAACAAGGAATCCTTCTTTTCCGCCAATCTCACGGCCAAGTGCCAGAGCATTGTCTGACGTTACACGAACGATACCATCATAGGCATTTGTATCAAGTGTATCAGGAATAAATCCAGCTGAGATACCTTGAATTTTGTGAGGACCAGGTTTTTCACCAGATAGAATAGCAGATTCATCTGCTTCTACTGCATAAACTTGAATACCTGGATTTGCTGATTTGAGTGCATGAGAAACACCAGAAATCGTTCCACCGGTACCAACTCCAGCAACAAAGGCATCTAATCCATCTTTATCGAAAGCAGCTAGTATCTCAGCTCCTGTTGTTCTTTCGTGTACTTCTGGATTTGCTGGATTGTCGAATTGAAGAGGAAGGAAACCATCACGTTCAGCAGCGATTTCTTGAGCCTTGGCAATAGCACCCTTCATTCCTTCGCTACCAGGCGTAAGGACGAGTTCAGCGCCATAGGCTTGGATAATCTTACGGCGTTCTACACTCATAGTTTCAGGCATAACGATGACAACTTTATACCCTTTAGCAGCACCTACCCATGAAAGTCCAATACCAGTGTTTCCACTCGTTGCTTCAACAATAGTAGAACCAGGTTTCAGAATACCATCTTGTTCAGCTTTTTCAATCATGCTAAGGGCAATACGGTCTTTTACCGATGAACCAGGGTTAAATGCTTCAAGCTTGACATAGACGTCCGCAGCACCTTCTGGCACAATGTTGTTGAGTTTAACAATCGGTGTTTGTCCGATTAGTTCAGTAATGTTGTTATAAATAGACATAAGAATACCTCTTTGTATAAGATATTTCTAGTATAACGCTATTTATACCATTTGTAAAATATAGAAATCCTATCGAAGTGATAGGATTTTTTTATATCATAGGTCCAATCTACTAATTTTTAAGTGATTGTGACAAGCTAATTATAGTAAATAGGTGTAAAGGAGAATACTATCCGTTTTCTTTTTGAATTGCTTCATTTTCTAGTAGGTCTTGATAAGCACCTTTTTATGTTGCTAATTAAAGTAGCGGTGAGAATATCAATGAAACACTACTTTTCCATTGTTTACACTAAGTTTACAGGAACTTCAACTTCGCGTAAACCTTGATCAGTTAAAGTAACTTTTCCATTAAAAAACTCTACCAGTGCAGCTTTAATGTTTTCTTTTTCTTCTTTATCAACATAAATCATCGTATCGACTTGATCTGTAAAATTTGTATCCAGCTCCATGAGAGTATGTTCTTTAAGGAAGTTATTATATTCTTGGTACTGAGTGTAAGACATTTGAATAGCAATGCCAACCTGTTCCTTTATTTCAATGATGCCAATTTCTTTGACAGCTAAGGCAACACTGCCTGCGTAAGCACGAATCAATCCTCCAGCGCCTAGCTTAATACCACCGAAGTAGCGTGTCACTACCACACAGATATTGGTGAGATTGTGATTTTCTAGTACCCCAAGCATGGGAACGCCGGCAGTACCACTGGGCTCACCATCATCACTTGTACGTTTGATTTCACTACGTTCCCCAATAATGAAGGCAGAGCAGTTATGCGTAGCTTTGTAGTGTTCTTTTTTGATGGCAGTAATGAAGTCACGAGCCTCTTCTTCGCTATAAACACGCTTAGCATGACAGATAAAGCGAGATTTTTTGATTTCTTCTTGGACTTGTCCGTCCTCTTTAATTGTTCTAAATTCCATGATTTAATTGTACTAAAAAATCATCTAAAGCGCTAGTTTTTACGAATAAAGAAGTATGAAAGTAAATTCAAATTATCTCGGTCGTTTGTTTACTGAGAATGAATTGTCAGAAGAGGAACGTCAGTTGGCGGAGAAGCTTCCCGCAATGAGAAAGGAGAAGGGGAAACTTTTCTGTCAACGTTGTAATAGTATTATTCTAGAGAAATGGTATTTGCCCATCGGTGCTTACTATTGTCGGGAATGCTTGCTGATGAAGCGAGTTCGGAGTGATCAAGTTTTGTACTATTTTCCGCAGGAGGATTTTCCTAAACAGGATGTTCTTAAATGGCGTGGTCAATTAACTCCTTTTCAAGAGAAGGTGTCAGAGGGACTGATTCAAGCAGTAGACAAGCAAGAGCCAACTTTAGTTCATGCGGTGACAGGAGCTGGAAAGACAGAAATGATTTATCAAGTAGTGGCTAAAGTGATCAATGCGGGTGGTGCAGTATGTTTGGCTAGTCCTCGCATAGATGTTTGTTTGGAGCTGTACAAGCGCCTTCAAAATGATTTTTCTTGTGAGGTAGCCCTCCTACATGGAGAATCGGAACCTTATTTTCGAACACCATTAGTTGTTGCGACGACTCATCAGTTATTGAAATTTTATCAAGCTTTTGATTTACTGATAGTGGATGAAGTAGATGCCTTTCCTTATGTTGATAATCCCATGCTTTACCACGCTGTCAAGAATAGTGTAAAGGAGAATGGGCTGAGAATCTTTTTAACAGCAACTTCTACCGATGAGTTAGATAGGAAGGTTCGCATCGGAGAATTAAAACGATTGAGTTTGCCAAGACGATTTCATGGAAATCCTTTGATTATTCCTAAACCTGTTTGGTTATCCGATTTTAATCACTGTTTAGAGAAAAGTCGGTTGTCACCAAAGCTAAAGTCCTATATTGAGAAGCAGAGAAAGACAGCTTATCCGTTACTCATTTTTGCTTCAGAAATTAAGAAAGGGGAGCAGTTAAAAGAAATTTTACAAGAGCAATTTCCAAATGAGAAAATTGGCTTTGTATCTTCTGTAACAGAAGATCGATTAGATCAGGTACAAGCTTTTCGAGATGGAGAACTGACAATACTTATCAGTACGACAATCTTGGAGCGTGGAGTTACCTTCCCTTGTGTGGATGTTTTCGTAGTAGAGGCCAATCATCGCCTTTTTACCAAGTCTAGTTTGATTCAGATTGGTGGACGAGTTGGACGAAGCATGGATAGACCAACAGGAGATTTGCTTTTCTTCCATGATGGATTAAATGCTTCAATCAAGAAGGCAATTAAGGAAATTCAGCAGATGAACAAGGAGGCGGGGCTATGAAGTGCTTGTTGTGTGGGCAGACTATGAAGGCTATTTTAACTTTTAGTAGTCTCTTACTTCTGAGGAATGATGACTCCTATCTTTGTTCAGACTGTGATTCTACTTTTGAGAGAATTGGAGAAGAGCACTGTCCCAACTGTATGAAAACAGGATTGTCAACAAAGTGTCAAGATTGTCAATTTTGGTGTAAAGAAGGGGTTGAGGTCTCTCATAGAGCGATTTTCACTTACAATCAAGCTATGAAGGATTTTTTTAGTCGATATAAATTTGATGGAGACTTCCTTTTAAGAAAAGTTTTTTCTTCATTTTTAAGCGAGGAGTTGAAAAAGTACAAAGAGTACCAATTTGTAGTCATTCCATTAAGTAAGGAGAGATATGCTGATAGAGGATTTAATCAGGTTGAGGGCTTGGTAGAGGCAGCAGAATTCAAGTATTTGGATTTATTAGAGAAAAGAGAAGAGCGAGCTAGTTCTTCTAAGAGTCGTTCAGAACGCTTGGCAACAGGACTTCCTTTCTTTGTTAAAAGTGGAGTCACTATTCCTAAAAAAATCTTGATTATAGATGATATTTATACTACTGGAACAACTATAAATCGTGTGAAGAAACTGCTGGAAGATGCTGGTGCTGAGGATGTAAAAACATTTTCCCTTGTAAGATGAGGAAAAAATTTGCAAAAATAAAATGAAAGCGTTATAATGAAATCAGAAAAACAAAAATGTTTAGAAAGAAGGTACTCATATGATTAAGTATAGTATCCGTGGTGAAAACCTAGAAGTAACAGAAGCAATTCGTGATTATGTAGTTTCTAAACTCGAAAAGATCGAAAAGTATTTTCAAGCTGAACAAGAGTTGGATGCTCGAGTTAACTTGAAGGTGTATCGTGAAAAAACTGCTAAAGTGGAAGTAACGATTCCGCTTGGCTCTATAACTCTTCGTGCAGAAGATGTTTCCCAAGATATGTATGGTTCAATTGACCTTGTAACTGATAAAATTGAACGTCAGATTCGTAAAAATAAAACAAAAATCGAGCGTAAAAATAAAAATAAGGTAGCAACTAGTCAATTATTTACAGATGCATTGGTGGAAGATTCAAATGTTGTCCAATCTAGAGTTGTTCGTTCAAAACAAATTGATTTAAAACCAATGGATTTGGAAGAAGCTATTTTACAGATGGATTTGTTGGGACATGATTTCTTTATCTATGTGGATGTTGAAGATCAGACAACTAATGTGATTTATCGTCGTGAAGATGGAGAAATTGGTCTGTTAGAAGTTAAAGAATCTTAATTTCAATATGTGTAAAGGTAGGTTTACTGATTTGTAAACCTCCTTTTTCTTACAATGGATGGAATTACTGATTACACTTTTAAAAAGTCGCTTTTTGGTGGTTATTATGGTATAATGGGTGCCAAGAGGTTTGGAATGAAAAAATTTTATGTAAGTCCTATTTTCCCTTTAATATTAGGAATAGTGGCGTTCGGAGTGCTATCTGTGCAACTTGTTTTTGTAACGAATACACTGGTAACGCTATTTCTTTTGCTACTTATTTTGGGTTCATATATTTTATTATTCATTCATCAAAGAGAGTACTACTCAAGGAGTGAAGTAGAACAAATTCAGTATGTAAACCACCAAGCTGAAGAAAGTTTGACGACCTTGTTAGAACAGATGCCTGTCGGAGTCATTAAATTAGACTTGTCTTCAGGTGACATTGAATGGTTTAATCCTTATGCTGAATTGATCTTGACTAATGAAGTGGGCGAGATTGATGTGGCATTAATTCAAACAATTATAAAGGCTTCTGTGGGGAATCCCGGTTCTTATGCTACCTTGGGTGAGACCCGCTATTCGGTTCATATGGATAAGGTATCTGGGGTTCTTTATTTCTTTGATGTGTCTGGAGAATACGAAGCAACTGTTGAGTTAGTAACGAGTCGACCTGTGATTGGGATCGTTTCTATTGACAACTACGATGACTTAGAAGATAAAACATCAGAGTCTGATATCAGTCATATTAACAGTTTTGTAGCCAATTTTGTTTCAGAATTTGCTGGGAAAGATTCTATGTTCTCCCGTCGAGTAAGTATGGACCGTTTTTATCTATTTACTGACTATACTGTACTTGAGGGATTGATGAATGATAAATTTTCTGTTATTGATGCTTTCAGAGAAGAGTCGAAACAGAGACAGTTGCCTTTGACCTTAAGTATGGGATTTTCTTATGGTGATGGAAATCATGATGAGATAGGGAAAGTTGCTTTGCTCAACTTGAACTTGGCTGAGGTGCGTGGTGGCGACCAGGTGGTTGTCAAGGAAAACAACGAAACGAAAAATCCAGTTTATTTTGGTGGTGGGTCTGCTGCTTCAATCAAACGTACACGGACTCGTACGCGAGCTATGATGACGGCTATTTCAGATAAGATTCGGAGTGTGGATCAAGTTTTTGTAGTTGGTCACAAAAATCTAGATATGGATGCTTTGGGTTCTGCTGTAGGTATGCAGTTATTTGCTAGTAATGTGATTGAAAATAGTTATGCTCTTTATGACGAAGAACAAATGTCTCCGGATATTGAACGAGCTGTTACATTCTTAGAAAAAGAAGGAGTTACGAAGTTGTTGTCTGTTAAGGATGCAATGGAGATGGTGACCAATCGTTCTTTGTTGATTCTTGTAGACCATTCAAAGACAGCCTTAACATTATCAAAAGAATTTTATGATTTGTTTACTCAAACTATTGTTATTGACCACCACAGACGGGATCAGGATTTCCCAGACAATGCAGTTATCACTTATATCGAAAGTGGTGCAAGTAGTGCCAGTGAGTTGGTAACGGAATTGATTCAGTTCCAGAATTCTAAGAAAAATCGTTTGAGTCGTATGCAAGCAAGCGTCTTGATGGCTGGTATGATGCTGGATACTAAAAATTTCACCTCACGAGTGACTAGTCGGACATTTGATGTTGCTAGCTATCTCAGAACGCGCGGAAGTGATAGTATTGCTATCCAAGAAATCGCTGCGACAGATTTTGAAGAATATCGTGAGGTCAATGAACTGATTTTACAGGGGCGTAAATTAGGTTCCGATGTATTGCTAGCAGAGGCTACGGACTCGAAATGCTATGGTACAGTTGTTATTAGTAAGGCAGCAGATGCCATGTTAGCTATGTCAGGTATTGAAGCGAGTTTTGTTCTTGCGAAAAATACACAAGGATTTATCTCTATCTCAGCTCGAAGTCGTAGTAAACTGAATGTACAACGGATTATGGAAGAGTTAGGCGGTGGAGGCCACTTTAATTTGGCAGCAGCTCAAATTAAAGATTTAACCTTGTCAGAAGTAGGTGAAAAACTGACAGAAATTGTATTAAATGAAATAAAGGAAAAGGAGAAAGAAGAATGAAGGTAATCTTTTTAGCAGATGTTAAAGGAAAAGGTAAAAAAGGCGAAATTAAGGAAGTACCAACAGGGTATGCGCAAAACTTTCTTATCAAAAAGAATCTAGCCAAAGAAGCGACTGCCCAAGCTGTAGGTGAACTTCGTGGTAAACAAAAATCTGAAGAAAAAGCTCACGCTGAGATGATTGCAGAAGCAAAAGCAATTAAAGCCCAACTTGAAGCTGAAGAAACTGTTGTAGAATTTGTTGAAAAAGTTGGTCCAGATGGTCGTACCTTTGGCTCTATTACCAATAAGAAAATTGCAGAAGAATTGCAAAAGCAATTTGGAATTAAGATTGATAAACGTTATATTCAAGTACAAGCTCCGATTCGAGCGGTTGGTTTGATTGATGTGCCAGTGAAAATCTATCAAGATATCACAAGTGTAATCAATCTTCGTGTGAAAGAAGGATAAGTTTACACCTTCTTGACAAGATTGTAAAAGGAAGGGAAATCTGATGGCAGAAGTAGAAGAGTTACGAGTACAACCTCAAGATATCTTAGCTGAACAATCCGTTTTAGGGGCTATCTTTATTGATGAGAGTAAGCTTGTTTTTGTGCGAGAATATATTGAGTCTCGAGACTTTTTTAAGTATGCCCATCGTTTGATTTTCCAAGCTATGGTCGATTTATCCGATCGTGGCGATGCCATAGATGCAACAACGGTTCGTACCATTCTTGATAATCAAGGCGATTTGCAGAATATTGGTGGCTTGTCTTACCTGGTTGAGATTGTCAATTCTGTGCCAACTTCTGCTAATGCGGAGTATTATGCTAAAATCGTTGCAGAAAAGGCTATGTTACGGCGATTAATCGCCAAGTTGACAGAGTCTGTCAATCAAGCTTACGAGGCTTCACAACCAGCTGATGAAATCATTGCTCAGGCAGAAAAAGGACTGATTGATGTCAGTGAAAATGCTAATCGAAGTGGATTTAAGAACATTCGAGATGTGTTGAATGTCAACTTTGGAAATCTGGAGGTTCGCTCTCAACAAACGACTGATATTACAGGTATTGCGACAGGCTATCGTGATTTAGATCATATGACGACTGGTCTTCATGAGGAGGAGTTGATTATCTTAGCAGCTCGTCCGGCGGTTGGTAAGACAGCCTTTGCCTTGAATATTGCTCAGAATATTGGGACTAAGTTGGACAAGACGGTAGCTATTTTCTCACTGGAAATGGGTGCGGAAAGTCTAGTGGATCGTATGTTGGCGGCAGAAGGTTTGGTGGAATCCCATTCTATCCGTACAGGGCAATTGACTGATGAGGAGTGGCAAAAATATACCATTGCTCAGGGTAATCTAGCTAATGCAAGTATCTATATTGATGATACGCCAGGGATTCGGATTACGGAAATTCGTTCTCGCTCACGTAAACTTGCTCAAGAAACGGGCAATCTTGGTTTGATTTTGATAGATTACTTGCAATTGATTACAGGTACAGGCCGAGAAAATCGTCAACAAGAAGTTTCAGAAATTTCACGTCAGTTGAAAATCCTAGCAAAAGAACTGAAAGTTCCAGTGATCGCTCTAAGTCAGCTTTCTCGTGGTGTAGAACAACGTCAGGATAAGAGACCAGTCTTGTCTGATATTCGTGAATCTGGGTCTATTGAGCAGGACGCTGATATCGTAGCCTTTCTTTATCGCGACGACTACTATGAGCGTGGTGGTGAAGAAGAGGAAGGCATACCAAACAATAAGGTAGAAGTTATTATCGAGAAAAACCGTAGTGGAGCTCGTGGAACAGTGGAATTAATTTTCCAAAAAGAATACAATAAATTTTCAAGTATTTCAAAAAGGGAGGAAATAAGATGACAGATGCATTTACAGATGTAGCTAAGATGAAAAAAATTAAAGAGGAAATCAAGGCGCATGAGGGTCATGTAATTGAAATGACTTTGGAAAATGGGCGTAAGCGCCAAAAAAATAGATTGGGTAAGTTAATTGAAGTTTATCCATCCCTATTTATTGTGGAATTTGGAAATGTTGAAGGAGATAAACAAGCTAATGTTTACGTTGAATCCTTTACTTACTCAGATATCCTTACGGAAAAGAATTTGATTCATTATCTTGATTAAAGTGAGAAATTTTCTCACTTTTTCTTTTTTCTCCGAATAATTTAAGTGAAGGTAATCTTCAATTTATATTATTTTTCAAGGAGGAAGAATGAAAGTTTTACCATTCAAAGTAACAGAGACAGGATTTTCTTTTAGAAAATCAGCTAAAAAGGTTGTTCCTTTTTTAGTAGTAGGATTGATGCTAGCAGCGAGTGATAGTGTATATGCCTATTCTGGAGGAAATGGATCGATTGCGCGTGGGGATGATTATCCTGCTTATTATAAAAATGGGAGTCAGGAGATTGATAAGTGGCGCATGTACTCTCGTCAGTGTACTTCATTTGCAGCCTTTCGCTTGAGTAGTGTCAACGGTTTTGAGATTACAGGAGCTTATGGAAATGCGAATGAATGGGGTTATCGTGCTCGTCGTGAAGGATATCGTGTAGATAATACACCAGCTATTGGATCTATTGCTTGGTCTACTGCAGGAGGATATGGTCATGTTGCCTGGGTTTCAAATGTAATGGGGGATAATATAGAAATTGAGGAATACAACTATGGTTATACAGGATCCTATAATAAACGAACTATAAAAGCGAATACGATGACAGGATTTATTCATTTTAAAGATTTGGAGGGAGGTAATGTAGTAAGTAGTAGCAAAGTATTCAATAGTCAACCTTCGTCTTCGACAGGAGGAACTCATTATTTTAAGAATAAGGCAGCTATTAAAAATCAACCTTTAGCTAGTGCAGCCTCACTTGCCTATTATTCTCCAGGTGAGAGTGTTCATTATGATCAGGTACTTGAAAAAGATGGGTACAAGTGGTTGAGTTATATATCTTATAGTGGAAGTCGTCGCTATATCCAGTTAGAGGAGGTTTCTTCATCGCAGAATCAACCAGAAGATAGTTCCAACGATGTTCTGACTGTCGGTTGGAAGAAAATAAATGGTAGTTGGTATCATTTCAAATCAAATGGGTCTAAATCAACAGGCTGGTTGAAGGATGGTTCTAGCTGGTATTATTTGAAATCATCTGGTGAAATGCAGACAGGATGGTTAAAGGAAAATGGGGTGTGGTATTATCTAGATAGTTCAGGGGCAATGAAAACAGGATGGTATCAAGTCTCTGGTAAGTGGTATTATTCTTACTCTTCAGGGGCCTTAGCTGTTAATACAACAGTGGATGGCTACAGAGTAAATAGTGATGGTGTGAGAGTATAGAAAAAGTAGGAAATTTTTCCTACTTTTTCTGTAAGCAGTTTCCTTGACATTTTTTTTATTTTGCGCTATCATATGTCCATATAATATATGGGAGTCTGTGTACAGTCTGAGAGGAAGTGTTAAACTTCGACCGCACCTGATCTGGGTAATGCCAGCGTAGGGAACGATACTTAGTCTATTCTTGACCTTTTCCATATATGGTAAAGGTTTTTCTTTTTGTCAAAGGAAAACGAGAAGAGGAGGTTTTTATGAAAGCAAGCATCGCCTTGCAAGTTTTACCCCTAGCACAGGGGATTGATCGGATTTACGTAATCGATCAGGTCATTGCCTATCTGCAAGGTCAAGAAGTGACCATGGTGGTGACACCATTTGAAACGGTCTTGGAAGGGGAATTTGATGAGCTTATGCGCATTCTCAAAGAAGCGCTAGAAGTGGCAGGGCAGGAGGCAGATAATGTCTTTGCCAATGTCAAAATAAACGTAGGAGAGATTTTAAGTATTGATGAGAAACTTGAAAAGTATACTGAGACGACACATTAGTCTATTGGGTTTTCTAGGAGTCTTGTCAATCTGGCAGTTAGCAGGTTTGCTTAAACTTCTCCCCAAGTTTATTCTACCGACACCTCTTGAAATTTTCCTGTCATTTGTTCGTGACAGAGAATTTCTCTGGCACCATAGCTGGGCCACCTTGAGAGTGGCTTTATTGGGGTTGGTTCTAGGAGTCTTGATTGCCTGTCTCATGGCTGTACTCATGGACAGTTTGACTTGGCTCAATGATTTGATTTACCCCATGATGGTGGTCGTTCAGACCATTCCGACCATTGCCATAGCTCCTATCTTGGTCTTGTGGCTAGGTTATGGGATTTTGCCCAAGATTGTCTTGATTATCTTGACGACAACCTTTCCTATTATCGTCAGCATTTTGGACGGTTTTAGGCATTGTGACAAGGATATGCTGACCTTGTTTAGTCTGATGCGGGCCAAGCCTTGGCAAATCCTGTGGCATTTTAAAATTCCAGTCAGCCTGCCTTACTTTTATGCAGGTCTGAGGGTCAGTGTCTCCTACGCCTTTATCACAACAGTGGTATCTGAGTGGTTGGGAGGCTTTGAAGGACTAGGTGTCTACATGATTCAGTCCAAGAAACTGTTTCAGTATGATACCATGTTTGCTATTATTATTCTGGTATCGATTATCAGCCTTCTTGGTATGAAATTGGTCGATATTAGTGAAAAATATGTTATTAAATGGAAACGTTCATAAGAAGAAGGATGTTTCTGAAAAAGAAAAGAGGAAATCAAAATGAAGAAAACATGGAAAGTGTTTTTAACGCTAGTAACAGCTCTTGTAGCTGTTGTGCTTGTAGCCTGTGGTCAAGGAACTGCTTCTAAGAACAACAAAGAGGCAGAACTCAAGAAGATTGACTTTATCCTAGACTGGACACCAAATACCAACCACACAGGGCTTTATGTGGCTAAGGAAAAAGGTTATTTCAAAGAAGCTGGAGTGGATGTTGATTTGAAATTGCCGCCAGAAGAAAGTTCTTCTGACTTGGTTATTAACGGTAAGGCACCATTTGCAGTGTATTTCCAAGACTACATGGCTAAGAAGTTAGAAAAAGGGGCAGGAATCACTGCCGTTGCAGCTATTGTTGAGCACAATACATCAGGAATCATCTCTCGTAAATCTGACAATGTAAGTAGTCCAAAGGACTTGGTTGGTAAGAAATACGGAACTTGGAATGACCCAACTGAACTTGCTATGTTGAAAACCTTGGTAGAATCTCAAGGTGGAGACTTTGAGAAGGTTGAAAAAGTACCAAATAACGACTCAAACTCAATCACACCGATTGCCAATGGAGTATTTGATACTGCATGGATCTACTACGGATGGGATGGTATCCTTGCAAAATCTCAAGGTGTAGAGGCTAACTTCATGTATTTGAAAGACTACGTCAAGGAATTTGATTACTACTCACCAGTTATCATCGCAAACAACGACTATTTGAAAGACAACAAAGAAGAAGCTCGCAAAGTCATCCAAGCTATCAAAAAAGGTTACCAATATGCTATGGAGCATCCAGAGGAAGCGGCAGATATCCTCATCAAGAATGCACCTGAGCTCAAAGAAAAACGTGATTTTGTCATCGAATCTCAAAAATACTTGTCAAAAGAATACGCAAGCGACAAGGAAAAATGGGGTCAATTTGATGCAACTCGCTGGAATGCCTTCTACAAATGGGATAAAGAAAATGGTATCCTTAAAGAAGATTTGACAGACAAAGGCTTCACTAATGAATTTGTGAAATAATGACAGAAATTAGACTAGAACACGTCAGTTATGCCTATGGTCAGGAGAGGATTTTAGAAGACATCAACCTGCAGGTGACTTCAGGTGAAGTGGTTTCTATCCTAGGCCCAAGTGGTGTAGGAAAGACCACCCTCTTTAATCTAATCGCTGGGATTTTAGAAGTTCAGTCAGGGAGAATTGTCCTTGATGGTGAAGAAAATCCCCAGGGGCGCGTGAGTTATATGTTGCAAAAGGATCTACTCTTGGAGCACAAGACGGTGCTTGGTAATATCATCCTGCCCCTCTTGATTCAAAAAGTGGATAAGGCGGAAGCCATTGCCCGTGCGGATGAAATTCTTGCTACCTTCCAGTTAACGGCGGTACGGGACAAGTATCCTCATGAACTTAGTGGGGGGATGCGCCAGCGTGTAGCCTTACTCCGGACCTACCTTTTTGGGCACAAGCTCTTTCTCTTAGATGAGGCATTTAGCGCCTTGGATGAGATGACCAAGATGGAACTCCACGCTTGGTACCTTGAAATTCACAAGCAGTTGCAGCTAACAACCTTGATTATTACTCACAGTATCGAGGAGGCTCTCAATCTCAGTGACCGCATCTATATCTTGAAAAATCGCCCTGGGCAGATTGTTTCAGAAATTAAACTAGACTGGTCTGAAGATGAGGACAAAGAAGTTCAAAAGATTGCCTACAAACGTCAAATCTTGGTAGAATTAGGCTTAGATAAGTAGAAAAATAGGGAGTTGGTGAAGATTATCCTTTACCAGCGCCCTTTTTCTTTTAAAAATGAGAAAATTTCGGTATAATAGTCAATTATACCGAAATCATTCTATAATCGTTGATACATAAGGGTTTTATGTATCGCTTTTTTAATTTTGTGGACTTTTTTAAGAACTTTTTATTTTTTCGAGGGCAGTTTCAAAGAATGAGACTGCTCTTTTTTGGTTCTCTTTTGATAAATGGCTGTAAGTGTCCATAGTTACAGATATTTTTGCATGGCCAAGCCGTGTCTGTATTTCCTTGTATGGTAGTCCGGCATTAAGCAAGATACTAGCGTGAGTATGTCGGAAAGCGTGAAAGCCTAAATCAGTACAGTTAGCGTTTTTTAAGTGCTTATGTAGGCGATAATCAACCTTTCGAGTATTGACATAGTTGTCAAAGCTATCAGAGAATACTTTCTCATAGGTTAAGCCAATGTTTCTACCGTTTTCTGCTTGTCTTGCTCGGTAGAGACGAAGCATGAGTACTGTTTTATGATCGATATCTAGAACTCTATAGCTTGATTTTGTCTTAGGAGTGTTTACCTGGTTTAAAATGTTGAGTGTTTTGTTAATATCGATTGTTCCGTTCTGCAGGTCAATATCAGACCATTCTAGGGCCAGACATTCACGGATGCGCAGTCCAGTAGCTAGGAGCGTTTTATAAAGCACAGTATCATAGAAATTGACAAAGGTATTCTCCAGGTTATCGAGATAGGAGAGGAAGTTTTTAAGTTCCTGATCTTGAAAGTATTTAATTTCTTGTTTATCTCTTGTTATCTTTCTAGGAATGACAACGTCACGAGCAGGGTTATTGTTTAATGTCTGGATAGAAACTCCATACTGTAGTATACGTTTATTTAAGGCATGAAGGTGATTGTATTCTTTATATCCCGTTCCGTCCTGATTGTACTCATCCGCCCATTTATTTACCTGAGTTTGGATAATGACAGGTGTAAGTTTATCTAGTTTGTAAGTACCAAATGAGGGCAAGAGGTAATTATTTAAGCAACCTTTTATCTTTATCTGCGTATTAGTCTTTATGGTATGCTGGTAGGTTTGCCAGAATAAGTCCACAAGTTCGCTATAGGTTGTTATATGTGAGCGTTGTTTCCGTGTAGAGCCGTTTTTCTCAAATTCTACCTTGGCCTGAATGGCCTTATTTCTGAGTTCTTTTTTTGTTCGTGCTGATATGGTAGTCTTGACCTTCTTACCAGTTACAGAATCAATGCCAAGATAGATACTAGAGCGGTAGACTGCTGATCCGTCTTTTTTCGTGTGTTGTGTAATTTTCATGGTTTTAACTCCTTTTTCCATCAGCAGGCAAGCAATTAGAAAAGGTTTTGAGTTTATACCATGCGAGGAGCTACGAGAATGCCCCTATTTTCGATTTTAAGCAGTCAGACGGTAAATTGTAGCAGAATAGGAAACAAGGCGGATATGGGGTTTGAAAAGGCCCATATATTGCAAGTAGTTCTATCTTAATGTGTCGGTGATATTATACCAATTATTCGGAAATCCAAGTGTATCCAATACAATGCCGGCTTCAATGGAGTGCGCTTTTTTATTTAGAGCTTTGGTTCTTTTTATAATAGTGTTATGTAATTGAGCGTATTGTGTGGACGCAAGTAGGCATTGCAAGGCAAGAAAAACATAATATACAGATTGTCTTGACGTATTAGCATTATTATTGTAATAGTGAAAATAAGCTAGTTGTGGAAGATTCTCCCGACATTTATAATTGAAAAGTTTATTATTATGAGCAGTGATATTTCTAATTTCTAGTATATTTTTAATAATACTTTCTAAAGCCTTTCCGCTTAAAAGGTCTTTACTAGGTCTATTTTGGATGTATTCAATATTTTCTTGTAAGAATGGTGATAAATCTCTAGCTATTTGATTTTTTATATCAGTGTTTAGATTTCTATAAAAGTTAAATGCTTGCCCTAGTGTAAGTTCATTGATGATAACCCAGAAAGGAACAACGCCATGTTGTTTATAGTGGTGTTTTATAGAATTGTTTTGTTTATCCCTGTTATACTCATTGAGTATTCTAGCTAATATACTGATTAAATTTGTAATTTGTGCGAGCCTTTTTGCATCTTTTTGTGTTTCAAAATTATTAATATCTAGATAAGAGTATGGCTTTGGATATGATTCTGAAAAACGATATGCCAGTACGGATTTAAAGTGTTTTTCTGCATCTATAATTGCTTTTAAAAAAGCTGATTTAATTTCTTTATCGTAAAAGTGTGTTGCAGCTATTTCTCTAAAGTCTGCACCAGCTATAAATTTATCTTTTGATGTTTGAAAAAACTTACTATATCCGTTGACGACGTTGTAATAGTTGTTAGTTAGAAGGTATCTTTTGCATTCTTCTATGTTATCTATTTCTAAACCTCTAGATTGGAGAAGTTTTATTTGTTCATCTAATGTTTGAAATGGTTTCATATATATTCCTTGTATACAAAAACACCACCTAGTAGCACTAGGCGGTGTTTCGCGTACTCTGTTCCCTTGGGAGCAGAAACTCTTCTCATTGCCTAATAATACTGTAATTTTTAGTTTTTGTCAATATTTTTAGTTTGTTTTTTAAAAATTTTTGAGTATCGAAAAAACTCAACGCTGGGAACATTGCTTTTATTGCATTGTCAGACAAGTTAGCGGTAGCAGGCTTGTCTTTTTCTATTTGTCAATTTTGCCGTTTTTTGCACTTTAGTCTGTAAAATCGGCTTTCTATTCTTCAATTTCCCCTGTTTTTGCACAATAGACCTTAGAAATAGGGGTTCTATTGGCGAATATGGGGGATTTTTTATTGTACGATGATTTCTCCAACAGGGATAAAATCTTTTTGTTTTGAAGATTTTGCGATTAAGTCGTATTGATCAGCGGATTTTTCATATCCAAGGGAAAGAGTAGTATTGTCGTCTGGTAATTTTTTAGCAAACTCAGATATAGACATCCGAAATACGGTAATTGCATTTTGCTGATTAGTTGTAGCAGAATTTGAATTGATTGCGTCCATAGTCTCTTTTGCGCTATCTTTAGCCGTTCCAGTTAGCAAAATCATGATTGTATCATGCGGTTCGGATGAATCTGAATCGATTACGTTATTTTGAATTTTAACGCTTATTGCTCCAGTTGATTCAGGATCTAATTTTGATTTGATTTCAGAAATTAGATTGTCGTATTTACTGTTATCTACTTTGGTTTTAACGTTTGTTGAAGTAGTGTTTTTTTGCTCCGTTTTTGGTTGCTCCGAGCTATCTTTAGTAGTTGATTGATTGTTAGAGCAAGCCACTAGGACAGTAGCAGAAAGTAAAACAGCTGATGTGCTTAGTAATTTTTTCATAAGTAGTCTCCTATATGCTGATGTTTTTCTGATAAAAGATGGGGGATTATAGAATTTTCTCAAATACCATTGTGGCTTGAATACGGTCTCCACCGCCTAGTCCTTTGCTTCCACCATTGGCGGTTGTGATGGTATGCAGGCGATAACCTTTAGAAGCTTGTTTATTGATAACATCTTCTAATTCTGTAAGGTTTCCTGATCCAGTGCCGAAAAACTTTTCTTTCAAAGTTACCTGAAGGACAACGTAGTGTAGTCCATTTACTCCAGAAGCGGTAGAAAAACTACCTTTTTGTTTTACAGTATCAAAAAATCCCATGGGGGTTACTCCTTTTCGTCGTCTCTATCAGATAGTTTTTGAACTAAATCAAAAGCTATTTTTTTATCATAGTCATTTAAAGAAATATAGTTGATTAAAATATCTGCAAAATTTGTATTGTTCTCTTTATCAGCATTTATTAGTTCTTCAATTGTAAACATATACGATTGGCTATGATTAAGCAATCCTTTTCCAAAATTGTTATACTTTACAGGATTATTTATATGTTCTTCAACGTTTTTGTATGCTGAACTAAGTTCATTTATTTTTTCAATATCTATATCATTAAGTAATTTTTTAAATTCGTTACTTTGGATTATTTTTAAAATATTTTGTTCATCTTCGTGCCCTAATAAGTAAGCGACACTTACTCCGAAGTGATCAGCTAAAGCTGACCATATATTTTCATCTCTAGGTTTTCTAATTTCATTTTCGTAGTACATTAGTTGACTATCGGATACTGTTATATCGTATTCTTCTTTCAAAATGTTTTTGAGTTTATTTAAAGATATTTTTTCTTTCTCCCTCAGTTCTTTAAGTTTAATTTTCATGTGATACCACCTAATTCAAGTACTTTTTGAATTGATTATATCATAGTAAAAAAATATTATCTACAAAAAATTCTCAAAAAAAGAACAAAAATGCTTGACATTCTCAAAATAAGATTATATAATCAATTTGTTCTTGAAATGAGAATAAAAAAAGGGAAAGGAGAAAGAAAAATGCTTATCACACAAGAACAGGCGAAAGCATTAAGAAGGAAAAAAGCTGATTTGCAACTAAAAAATTATGAACTAGCTCTAGAAATTGGTGTAGCGTCTAGAACAGTTCCTAAAATTTTGAAGGGAGATTATAAAGCGCCCAAAAGAATATATGCTAGTGTTATGGAATGGCTTGCCAAAGACTATTAGAAAGGAGCGAACTAATCGCAATACTACTCTACATTTACAGATTTCTCATGTGGTGCTTTACCACTGGGGATTGATAAACAGATCTAGCTAAATATTCGCTAGTGTAATTTGCTTGCTACCTATAGCAGTATCAAGGGTTTGTAGGGGTTCATATTCTCCGATTTTACCCTACCTTAATGCTTTACCTTGGTACTGTTTTAGGTGGCAAGCACTGACAAAAGAAGAAAGGAGTGAACCAATGGAACTGGTTTACATGGACGGCAAGAAAGAGCCGTATACTACGAGCGAGATTATCGCTGAATGTGCTGAAGTACAGCACCATACTATTACACGCTTAGTCAGAGACAATAAAGCTGATTTTGAAGCGTTGGGAATACTTGGATTTAAAATCCATAAATTAGATAAGAGAGGGCAACCGAAAAAAATCTATCTTCTGAATGAGCAACAGGCAACCTTGCTGATCACTTATCTAAAGAATACCGAACCAGTACGGCAATTCAAAATGAACCTAGTCAAAGCATTCTTTGAAATGCGTGATGAACTTTCTAAACGCTATCTTCAAAGGGAACTGGAAAAGCCAAAGCGCAAGACCTTAACCGAAGCTATTCAAACATGGGAGAAAGCCCCCAAGCATGCCTATAGTACCCTTACAAACTTACTGCTAAAGGGAGCGACAGGGAAGAATAAAGCGCAACTCATGAAGGAGCGAGAAAGTAAGAACGGCATTGATGGCTTGACAAGTGCAGAACTGACAAACTATCAACGTTTGGAAGATATGGCAATAGCTATGATTAATTTGAATAGGGGATATTCAGAAATTAAGGAATTAATTTTTAAAGTATAGGAGTATAGAAAATGGAAAATGATTTTAAGACAGTTACAAATGCCAAGGGATTAGAAATTCCTAAGTATCCCAAGGATTTTAAAAAGCTAGTTGAGAAAGACAGACAACTAGCCGAATATCTTTGTATGAACTACGAGAACTTGGACAGTGAAGACCTGGGCGCATTTCTTGAAACGGTGGAGCAGGGATTCAGCTGGATTCTGGATCTTATCGAAAGTAAAGACTTGCTTTATAAACCAAAGTCAGGTAGTAATCATGCAAAAAGAAAATAAAAAAATCACTTGCTCAAATTTTGACCGAGGAGAGCAAGCGACAAGATTAAGGATATAGAAATTTTTTCTATGCTCCGATTATAGCAGAAAACAGCTATTTTATCAAATACAAACGAAAAACCGAAGAGCAGGCAAGCAATTAGAAAAGGTTTTGAAATCAAGCGCTGACAGGGTGATTCTAAGGCCTTGTTTAGCTGAAAGATGGGTAATTACTCATGAAACACCGCTACAAGCGTTCGCCAACTTGGGGCAATCGCCCAGCGTTTGGAGTGGGTGGAAACCTGTATAAGAAAAGGCAAAAGAAAAGGAAATAATATGACAGTAAATACAAATGATGTTCTAGTAGATTATGAGGGGCTTTGTTGTCAGTTAACTGATACTCTACTAGTCTTAGAAATGGCTAGTATGGAAGACAGTAAACAATCATCAGCTTTACTAAATACAGTAATCCAAGCTATGAACCAACTCATTTCAGAACATACTCAACAGGCTAATGACTATAGAAAGGGGATAAAACATGAATGAGTTAGATTTAACCAACATACAGGCGGTTATCTTTATTGTGGTAGCTATTGGTTTACTAATCTATCTAAACCACCTAGACCGCCAAAAAAGCGCCCGAATTGAGCGAGAAAGTACACAGATAACAGAAACATATAGCGAAGATTTAAACCCTGATTATGGGCGATATATTCAGCTTGCAGCGGTTAAGCCATGGGGGTACTAAGATGTTTGAAAAAATGATTGAAGATTTAAAGTCTAAGATTTTGGAAGCAGTGGAACGGTATTTAAAAAGCCATGAGAAAGTACCTCAAAAAAGATTAGATTTGATCAGCAAGGTGGAACTAAAGGAAGAACTGGGCATAGGAGATAAAACCTTGATAAAATGGGAAGGTGCGGGACTACCACAGTATATACCGCCTATTGAAGATACTAGAAAAGCGTATTATAAAATCTCAGACGTTTTAAAGTTTTTGGGGGTAGATGATGGCAAAGACTAAAATATATTTTTGGTTAAAAGTTGACAAGAAGTTTTTTGATAATCTTTTTATTAAACGACTTAAAAATATGCCTGGTGGCTACACTATGACAGTTATTTATATCCGTCTTATGTTGGAAAGTTTAGAAGATGATTGTATTTTGTACTATGAAGGATATTTTGATAGCTTGGTACAGGAATTAGCTTTAAAACTTGATGTTTCTGAAGATGATATAAATATGACAGTTGCATATTTTACAAAATGTGGACTGATTCAGATAGACGATGATGGCCATGCTACATTATCACAAGCAAAAGCCATGGTTGAGAGTGAAACAAATTGGGCAAAATACAAGCGAGACCAAAGAAAAAATAGTCAAAATTTACCAAAATTGGAGAATGTCCAAAATAAAAAGACTATTTCCAACTCATGTCCAACAGAGATAGAGAAAGAGAATAGAGTTAATAGTAAGAGTAATAATTTATATTTAGATAATATATTGTCGGGAAATCCCGACTTCACTTTTCCTACTTGGCTTGAAGAAACAGCTATAAAAGATTTAGAGAAAACAAAACATAAAGAACTTTGGGTTCCTATTGCTTATCTGAATCAAGTAGCTAACAAGAGATATAAATTTGTTGACAAGACTAAAAGGCTTTTACTAGCACGATTCAAAGAAGGCTATACACTTGAAGATTTTAAACAGGTGATAGATATTAAAACGGCAGAATGGAAGGATAGTCCTGAATTTTCTAAATATCTGAGACCTGAAACACTTTTCGGATCTAAGTTTGACGGTTATTTGAATCAAAAGCCTAAAACAATAAGAGGGAAATCTGAAGATAACTTCCCAGATCTACCATTTTAGGAGTTGCGAAGATGAAGGAACAATTTAAAGAATTTAATAACAGAAAAATATCAGATACAGTTTGCGATATTCACCAGGTAAATTATTGGGAAATTTCTGTACCAGTGTTAGGGAGTTCAGAAAGAAAACTACAAGCATTTTGCCCAGAGTGTGTAAAGGGAGAGATTAAACAAAAAGAGCAAGACTTATTACAGCAGTTCGAGGACAGGCAAGCTTACTTTAAAACTTATGATGTCTTAATGCGTGATAGTACGATTCCTAACGAGTTGAAGGGGGCAACGTTTGATAATTTCTTTGTTAAGACGACAGAGGAGAGTCAGATGTTAGAGTTTGTAAAGGGGCAAGCCCAGAAGTACCTTGCAGGTATGACGGGAAATACTTTAATCAGCGGTAGCACAGGAATAGGAAAAAGTCATTTATCTCTTGCCCTGGCCAAAGAAATCAATGAGAGCTTCAGAGAGAAGAACGAGCCTAAGAGCGTCTTGTTTGTCAGCTTAACCGAGATTATCAAGCAGATAAAAGAAGGCTGGGCTTATGGAAGAAATGCAAACTTAACAGAGTATGAGGCGGTTAAAAAGCTTGTTGATGTTGATTTTCTAATCATTGATGACCTGGGGGCAAAAAATGGGACGGTAACCCCTAAGAGCGATTGGGAACAGGATTTCTTGTTTGATATTATCAATAATCGAGAAACTACGATTTTCAACACGAACCTAGATAGTAGTGAACTGCGGACGGTATACAATGCTAGAAACTCAAGTAGGATTTTGAAAGGTTTAGAAGGGAACACTTTCAAGGCTTTCACGATCAAAGACAAGAGATACACTATAAACACAGTGAGGGGAGAATTTCAATGAATGATGATAAAATGCGATTTGCAACAGAAAAAGGCTTTGTTGTCTACGAAAAATGTGGTATAATAGAGATAGAAAAAGTTCCAAGTTTTGGAGAGATAACTTTATTCTATTCAGATGGGAAATTTACTCATCTAGTCAAAAAAGAAACTAAAAAATAAGTCTATTGAGAACAACTCAGGGACATACCGTAAGCATATAATGCTAGTGGTATGTCCCTTTTTGTTTGCATAGAAAGGGGGTGAGGGAGATGTCAGGAGATACTTCTTTAGGGTATGTAGTAGCCAATAAGTTTTCTATGGATCCAGATAAAAGACAGAAAATCTTTTCTCAGTGTAAAAAAGAAGATGATAGCTTAGAACAACGGAAACAAGAAATACTAGAAAAATATGCTAACAAACAAGACAAATCAAAATCTAGAAAAAATGATTCTAAAGGCTCGGAGAGTCATAAAAGAAAAGCTAAGAGCAAAGAATTTTAGAAAAAATTATAAACAAAAATCAGATATTAAAAGATGAAGGAGCAAAAAATGACAACTAACTTAGCTAAACAAAAAGAAAATCTAGAAGCTTATATTCGAAGTACAGGTTATAACACTAGAGGGATGAACGTAGAAAATAATCATGTACTCATTGAAAAACCAATCCTTGATAGTTATGAAGATGAACATCAACGTAAAGAACTGGTTGATCTAGTAAATGTTATTGAGACTTGTACCCGTGGCGGGAAGTATGAAGTAACTGACTTTGAATATGATTCATTACAAGAAGTTAGCGAAAATTCGGTTGATAGAACAGAAGAAGATAAAAAGAAAACTATCAGCGTTGATTACTTAGTTAAATTATTCAGTGGAAAACTTGATTTTTCACAGGAACAATTAGACGATGGCCAATATAATTTAACGGATTTTCTTGGTAAGAAGATTATTAAATTAAAACGTAGAACACGAAATAGAGAGATTGGGAAAATTCTCCAAACTGCGAAAGTGCAGACTGCTACAAGTATGGACGACTTGAAATCTATTGTTTCTTTAATCAATCCAGAGCGCAATGTATCTATGGTTATTAGTCAATCACTATTTAATGTCTTAGACAAAATGAAAGACACTTCAGGAAATTATCTTCTTAAAGTTGATAAAGAGACAGGGACAAGTGAAACATTCTTTGTAGATAACTTTTTAATTGTAGATGATACGACATTAGGGAACAAAGGTGACAAAAAAGGCTTTATCGGAGATCTAGAAAATTTTGTTACTTTGTTTGATCGCAAGAAAGATACACTTAGTTGGGTGAATGCGAATGACTATTTTGGGAAACGGTTGATTTTACATACCCGATTTGATGTAAAAAAAGTTGAAGCAGATTGTGGTTACTTTATTCAATGGAACTAGGAGAAAGAAATGGATATTAATCAAGTATTTGAAACACTGGATGATCTAGATAATAAAAAAAGTAAGATTAATTCAGCACGAGAACAGTTAAGCGAAAAAAGGAAAAGCCTGTTAGGCAATCAAGCAGTTTCATTTGAGAACATAGATTCTTTTTTGTCAAATAACTTAGAATCTTTAGAGCAGCTGGGAAAGATGGAAAAAGCTATTAATGGCCTTCAGGAAAAATTTGATAGTGATTTTTCAGAAGCTAATGCAGTCATCTTTGAATACATTTTTAAAGAAACTAAGCAACGGATGGAAACTAAGAAGATCTATAAACAATACCGAAAGAAACTTAGACGAATTTTGGACGCATATGATGAAATTCAAGAACTGAAGAAGGATGTAGAAGAAATTCATACAGGTGTAGTCAGAGAAATAAGTCAGAGACATTCTCTATCGCCGTATCGAACAGAAGTAAGTCCGCTTACTGTCCTACCATTCTTAACCCCTGATTCTAGCGGATGGATGAATTTTTCTAAGGAATATCGGGACATTAAAGAGTATTTAGAAAAATAGGGAACAAATTAAGTAAGGCTAGTGATATATGGCTCAAACAAAAGAAATATCGCTAGTCCTACTTTTATGCTTTACTAAGTTTCACATAACAAAGTAAGCATAAACTGAAAAGAAGTAATAGCTTGAAAGCAAGGTATATCAGGGGTTTACAGAATGGAGTGAGTTTCACAGAATGTAAGATATGAGAAACTGAGGGGATAAATTAAAGAAATTTCCCTTGAACTTGTCATACTGAAGAGTTGTCAAACTTAAAACAATGATACCTGATAAGTGGAGTGTTGGAAGGCTTTTAGCGCTTTTTGTCAGTTTGACAGAATTTACAATTTGACAAATTGCAAGATAAAAAATTTTTAAAATTTAAGTGGAGGTACTTGCCTATGTACGAGTTGAGTAACAGAGACTTGGACGGGATAGATATTGAGTTAGGACGGTATAGAACGCTTGCTAATAAAATTTATTTGAGAAGACAGGAACTAATACATAATAAGAAACATAGCGCTGAAGATTATACTGGTGGGAAAGGCAAGACAGTATCTAGTCCTACTGAAGCGACAATCATTAGAATTGAAGAAGACCAAACACTAAGATATTTAGAAGGCTTCAAACTAGTTGTAGATACCTTGATGGAAAACTTAATTGAAAGTGATCTAGTCATTTTTAAAATGAGATATTTAGAAGCTGGTGCGACTTGGGAAGACGTGGCAGAGAAACTAAATAAAACTACTCGTTATATAAATAGTCGAAGAAAAGTAATCGCTAAAAGATTTATAGAACTGAAAGGATATTGACACTCCCCCCCACTTTGTAAAGCATTTTCGTTGATTTTAGGTACCGGGAGCGGTAACTTTTTCCAAGTCGGAAGCTGTCAACCAAAAAGGGGGTAAAAAGTTGATATTTTAAAAAAATAGAAGGAGTTTTTAGAAAATGGATTTAGCAGCACAATTAGCAAATATTTTAGCAGAATATTGCGAAGAGGTTAATGAAGAAGTTGATAAAATTGCGGAGCAAGTCGCTAAAGAAACAGTTAAAGAATTAAAGGAAACTAGCCCTAAAAGAACAGGTAAATATTCAAAAGGATGGCGTAAGAAAAGAGTGAGAAATGGAGTTTGGGTCGTATATAGTTTTAAATACGGCTCTCTTACTCATTTACTTGAATTTGGACATATTAAACGAAATGGGGGGAGGACTAAGGCGTACCCTCATTTAAGACCTGCAGAACTGAATGCGATTCAAAAATTTACAGAAAGGATTAAGAACATTTCAAAGTAAACTATAATTGAATAGTATTAAGTAGACTAATTAAGTGAGCAAACCAACACATCGTTATTTAAGTCCTTAGATTTATTTCTGAGGGCTTTTTATCCTTGCTTCTCATATTGCTATTTGATAAAATAAAAGTAAGAACAGCTTTTTCCCTATCCTCTATGCTTTTATCTTTTTCTTTTGCGGGATTCTGGTTATATATAAGTTTGAGAGGATATGCTATAATATTACCAGGTAATAAAAAAAGCACGTCTGACCGTGCTAGTTTCTTGCCTGCTGAACTCATCAATATTACGCCCTTTTTAGGGCTCTTTTTTGTGGACTTTTTTAGGAACTTTCAAGAAAAACTAAGGCGTTTTAATGCCTAAATGTTTTTAAAGAAAGTCAGTATTTTCAAGGGCTGAGCTCTAAAAATTTGACTTATAGAGTGTTAAATGATAGTATAGTCAAAGATAGTCAAGGTTTAAAGAGAGAGGTGGGTTTGTAATGAGATTTAAAAATACATCGGATCATATTGAGGCCTACATCAAGGCGATTTTAGATCAATCTGGTATTGTGGAATTGCAACGAAGTCAGTTGGCAGATACCTTTCAGGTTGTTCCTAGTCAGATTAACTATGTGATCAAGACACGCTTTACGGAAAGTAGAGGCTACTTGGTTGAAAGTAAGCGTGGTGGCGGAGGATACATTCGTATAGGAAGGATTGAGTTTTCTAGTCATCATGAAATGCTCCGCGATTTGCTTTACTCGATTGGTGAGCGGGTCAGTCAAGAAATTTATGAGGATATTCTGCAACTTTTGGTTGAGCAGGAATTGATGACCAAGCAGGAGATGAATTTGCTAATGACAGTAGCTTTGGATCGCGTTTTAGGAGAAGAAGCTCCAGTCCTTCGAGCTAATATGCTACGACAGGTCATACAAGAGGTAGATAGAAAAGGGAAGTAAGATGAACTATTCAAAAGCATTGAATGAATGTATCGAAAGTGCCTACATGGTTGCTGGCCATTTTGGAGCTCGTTATCTAGAGTCTTGGCACTTGTTGATTGCCATGTCCAATCACAGTTATAGTGTGGCAGGGGCAACTTTAAATGACTATCCATATGAGATGGACCGTTTAGAAGAGGTCGCTTTGGAACTGACTGAAACGGACTATAGCCAGGATGAAACCTTTACGGAATTGCCGTTTTCTCATCGTTTGCAGGTCCTTTTTGATGAAGCAGAGTATGTAGCATCAGTGGTCCATGCTAAGGTGCTAGGGACGGAGCACGTCCTTTATGCGATTTTGCATGATGGCAATGCCTTGGCAACTCGTATCTTGGAGAGGGCTGGTTTTTCTTATGAAGACAAGAAAGATCAGATTAAGATTGCAGCCCTTCGTCGAAATTTAGAAGAACGAGCAGGCTGGACTCGTGAAGATCTCAAGGCTTTACGCCAACGCCATCGTACAGTAGCTGACAAGCAAAATTCTATGGCCAATATGATGGGCATGCCCCAGACTCCGAGCGGTGGTCTCGAGGACTATACGCATGATTTGACAGAGCAAGCGCGTTCTGGCAAGTTAGAGCCAGTTATCGGTCGGGACAAGGAAATCTCACGTATGATTCAAATCTTGAGCCGTAAAACCAAGAATAATCCTGTCTTGGTCGGGGATGCTGGTGTCGGGAAAACAGCTCTGGCGCTTGGTCTTGCCCAGCGTATTGCTAGTGGTGATGTACCTGCGGAAATGGCTAAGATGCGCGTGTTGGAGCTGGATTTGATGAATGTCGTTGCAGGGACACGTTTCCGTGGTGACTTTGAAGAACGCATGAACAATATCATTAAGGATATTGAAGAAGATGGCCAAGTCATCCTCTTTATCGATGAACTCCACACTATCATGGGTTCTGGTAGTGGGATTGACTCAACTCTAGATGCGGCCAATATCTTGAAACCAGCCTTGGCGCGTGGAACTTTGAGAACGGTTGGTGCCACCACTCAAGAAGAATACCAAAAACACATTGAAAAAGACACAGCTCTTTCTCGTCGTTTCGCTAAAGTGACGATTGAAGAGCCAAGTGTGGCAGACAGCATGACCATTTTGCAAGGCTTGAAGGCGACTTATGAGAAACATCATCGTGTGCAAATCACAGATGAAGCGGTTGAAACAGCGGTTAAGATGGCCCATCGTTACTTAACTAGTCGTCACTTACCAGATTCTGCTATCGACCTTTTGGATGAGGCAGCAGCAACAGTGCAAAATAAGGTAAAGCATGTAAAAGCAGACGATTCAGGTTTGAGTCCAGCTGACAAGGCCTTGATGGATGGCAAGTGGAAACAGGCAGCCCAGCTAATAGCAAAAGAAGAGGAAGTGCCTGTCTATAAAGACTTGGTGACAGAGTCTGATATTTTGACTACCTTGAGTCGTTTATCAGGTATTCCAGTCCAAAAACTGACTCAGACTGACGCTAAGAAATACCTGAATTTGGAAGCTGAATTGCACAAACGTGTCATCGGCCAAGATCAAGCTGTTTCAAGCATTAGCCGTGCCATTCGCCGCAACCAGTCAGGGATTCGCAGTCATAAGCGTCCGATTGGTTCCTTTATGTTCTTAGGGCCTACAGGTGTCGGTAAGACTGAATTGGCTAAGGCTCTGGCAGAAGTTCTTTTTGATGACGAATCAGCTCTTATCCGCTTTGATATGAGTGAGTATATGGAGAAATTTGCAGCCAGCCGTCTCAATGGAGCTCCTCCGGGCTATGTGGGCTATGAAGAAGGTGGGGAGTTGACCGAGAAGGTTCGCAACAAACCCTATTCCGTTCTCCTCTTTGACGAAGTAGAGAAGGCCCACCCAGACATCTTTAATGTTCTCTTGCAGGTCTTGGATGACGGTGTCTTGACTGATAGTAAGGGACGCAAGGTTGACTTTTCAAATACCATTATCATCATGACGTCAAACCTTGGTGCGACAGCCCTTCGTGATGACAAGACAGTTGGATTTGGGGCTAAGGATATTCGTTTTGATCAGAAAAATATGGAGAAACGCATGTTCGAAGAGCTGAAAAAAGCTTATAGACCTGAGTTTATTAACCGTATTGATGAAAAGGTGGTCTTCCATAGCCTATCTAGTGACCATATGCAGGAAGTGGTGAAGATTATGGTCAAACCTTTAGTAGCAAGTTTGGCTGAAAAAGGTATTGACTTGAAATTACAAGCTTCCGCACTGAAATTATTGGCAAATCAAGGATATGACCCAGAGATGGGAGCTCGTCCACTTCGCAGAACCCTGCAAACAGAAGTGGAAGACAAGTTAGCAGAACTTCTTCTTAAGGGAGATTTGGTGGCAGGCAGCACACTTAAGATTGGTGTCAAAGCAGGCCAGTTAAAATTTGATATTGCATAAAAAACGAGGTCGGGACAAAGTTCCCGACCTCTTTGTTTACCTTTATTAGTCTGCTTTGCTGTTGCGACTGTTTTTAGGGATGGCTATCTTTCTTAGGATTACTCAATATGTGAGTAAAGAAGTCTTTGTATTTATATTTTAAATAGGTTTCGTGTAAATACAATAAAGCCACGTAGACAATCATAAAAACGATAGTTAAGAAGAACAAATCAAATGTTGTTTGAGCGTAATGAGTAGCTGCCCCGTAAGAAGCGAAAGCATCTAAAATCAACCAAGGAAGATACTTGTAATATTTGCTTAACATAAGCCTACACCTCCTATATTCTATTTCAATGTTATTATATTCCTTCACACTCAATAATGCAAGCGATTACACAAAGGGGATTTAAACAATTTTAATCAAAATAGGAATTTTTTTCTGTTTTATTACGAATAGAAGAGTAGGAGGAGTAAATGTATCTAAAGTATTTAAGATTTTTAAAATAGTTTAGATAAATTGTTGACATATTTAAATCCCGATGTTACAATTATATTACAAAAAGATTTCTCAATATTTCAAAAATATTACAAAGGAGTAGAAAAATGAAAAAGAAAACCTATATCAAATTGATGACAGCTACAGTATTAGCATCAACTATACTATTAGGAGCTTGTGGAAATAAAAAGGAAACAACTCAAGTGAGCAGTTCTGCTAAGACAAGCCAATCATCAAGCTCCAAAGCAGCTTCTGCTAGCAAAGAAAGCAAGACTCAGAAGTTTTCAAGTTCAGCTTCATCTGAACAGGCCAAGGCGTCTACTGATCAGTCTTCAGCAAGTGCAGCACCATCACAAGTAGCACCAGAACAAAGACAAGGTCAAGAGGTGTCTAATCAACAGGCAGCTAGTCAACAAACGCCTGCTCAGGCTCCTCAAGCCCAGTCTAACCAATCAAGCTATGATTCTACAACTGACCGCAAACTTCAAGATAAGCAAGCAGAGCAAAATAAACGCTACAAGGGTGTTTTAACCATGGTAGATGGTGATTTCTCAGCTGCAGCGGGCAATTGGAAGGGAGAAAATGGCGAAACCATCACAGTTTCATCAGGCGGTCAATTTACAGTAGAATCTGCTGATGGAAAGAAAGAAAATTACTCTATCAAAGGCTATTCTTATACTCTTGATGATGGTAAGTATAATGCCAAAATCGGTGGAGGAAAAATCATCCAAATTACAACAGGAGCGGATGGTAAGGTTTCCAGCGTTGCTTTGAGTCAATAATAGCTCTCAGTATTTGAATTTTACAGTCAAAGAAAATCCGTCAGCTCAAATAAGAGTTGACGGATTATTTTATACTCATACTTGGGTTAAAAATTCTTCTGTAGTAAGAATTTGAGCAAATTCATCTTGTAGAGAAAGGAGATGAATTTCATGAATAGTCTCAGGAGAGATGGTCTGACCGTTTTTGTTAGATAGGGTAAAACTGGCAGTAGCATCTGCTAGTAAAGTGACTTCAAAACCAAGATTTGCTGCCATTCGTGTCGTAGTAGATACACAATGAGGCAGGGTCAAACCAACAACGACTAAATGACAAATCTGATTTGTTCGTAAATATGTTTCAAGATTTGTTCCAATAAAGGCGCTATTAACCGTTTTTTGAAAGACAGGTTCTGCAGTAACTGGCTCAAATCCACTTTTAAACACCTGATTTTGTTTGTTATGAAATTGCGACTGGGGATTGTCAGATATGTGTTGAACGTGTAAGACTGGAAGAGCGTGTTTACGAAAGTATGCCAGTACCCTCAGTGCTTGTTGTTCAGCTTGAGGGTTGTTCCGTTCTCCCCAGATAGGGTTATCAAATGCTTTTTGCATATCGATAATCAGTAGAGCAGTATGAACCATTTTATGCCTTATCCAATTGCAAGAGAGCCTCAATCTCTGTCAGAGTGCTAGCTTGTGAAATAGCTCCACGGAGTTTGGCAGCGCCAGATGTTCCACGGAGGTAGTGAGGAGCGAGTCCTCGGAATTCACGAACTGCGACGTTTTCCCCTTTGAGGTTAATCAAGCGTTTCAAGTGTTCGTAGGCGATTTTCATCTTGTCTTCAAAAGTCAAATCAGGGAGGATTTCTCCTGTTTCAAAGTAATGGTTGATTTGGTTGAAGAGGTAAGGATTTCCCATGGCAGCGCGGCCAATCATAACTGCGTCAGCACCAACTTCTTCGATGCGTTGTTTGGCTTCTTGGACAGTACGGATATCACCGTTGGCGATAAATGGAATCTTGGTCAAAGCTTGAGCGACCTTGTGAAGGGTCTCAAGGTCTGCATGACCTGTATACATTTGTTCGCGTGTACGACCATGCATAGCAAGGGCAGAAACACCTGCAGCTTCAGCAGCGAGGGCATTTTCTACTGCAAGAGATGGGTCAGCCCAGCCGGTACGCATTTTGACAGTAAGGGGAATATCAAGGACAGATTGAACCTTGTTGATGATAGAGTAGATCTTATCTGGATCCTTGAGCCACATAGCGCCAGCTTCGTTCTTCACGATTTTGTTAACTGGACAGCCCATGTTGATATCAACGATATCGGTCTTGGTATTTTCTTGGATAAATTCTGCTGCGCGTGCTAGGCTATCTTCATCGCTACCAAAAAGTTGGATAGAGACAGGGTTTTCGCCTTCATCGATATGAAGCATATGCAGGGTTTTTTCGTTGTTGTATTGGATTCCTTTGTCAGAGACCATTTCCATGACAACGAGTCCAGCTCCGAGCTCCTTTGCAATGGTACGAAAGGCTGAGTTGGTCACGCCAGCCATGGGTGCTAAAACGGTACGATTGGGAATCTCAACATTGCCAATCATAAAAGGTGTATTAAGATTTGTCACGAATGAGTTCCTCCAGGTCGTTTTCATCAAAGTTGTAAGTGGTTTGGCAGAATTGACAAGTGATTTCTGCTCCGTGGTCTTCGTCCTTCATTTCCTGTAAGTCTGAGCTTGGAAGGCTGGCAAGAGCGTTCATAAAGCGTTCATGGCTACAGTCACATTGGAAACGGATTTCTTCTTCAGAAAGACGCTTGTAGGTCTCGTCACCGTAGATAGCCTTGAGAAGGGCTTCGATATGGTCTTCACTTTCGAGAAGCGTTGAGATAGCTGGCATTTCTTGGATGCGTTTTTCAAAGCGAGCAATCTCTTCTTCCTTGGCTCCCGGCAAGACTTGGACTAGGAAACCACCTGCAACCTTGACCTTGTCTTCTTCGTCTAAAAGGACATTGAGGCCGACAGCAGAAGGGGTCTGTTGGCTTTCGGTCAGGTAAAAGGCCAGATCTTCACCGATTTCTCCAGAGATGAGGGGAGTCATAGAGTTGTAAGGATTTCCAATGCCGTAGTCTGTGATAACGAGGAATTGACCGTTTCCAACAAAAGGTCCGACTAGGACTTCACCAGTTGCAGTCTTTTTGATATCGACACCTGGATTTTGAACGTAACCTTTGACATTCCCCTTGGTATCAGCGACGGTGATGATGGCACCTAGTGAGCTAGATCCCAGAACCTTAACTGTTAGTTTAGTATTTCCTTTTTCATTGGCTGCGAGAATCTGGCTAGCGATAAGAGTTCGACCAAGCGCTACAGTTGAGCTAGCTTGGGTTTGGTGTTTTTCTTGAGCAATGCGGACGGTTTCTGTGCTGTCAAGGACAAAAGCACGAAAGGCTCCGCTTTCTGATATAGTTTTAATAATTTTATCCATAGCTACTATTTTAGCATAAAAATGCCCAAAGGGGGAGCCGTGTGTTTGCTGATTTTCAGGATAATGGACCAGGAAATCAGCAGGTAAATAAAAAGAGAAACAGATTATTTCAGCATTTGTAAGATTTATGCTATGCTTAAGGTAGAAAATGAAAGGGGTAACAAATGTATTTAGGAGATTTGATGGAAAAGGCTGAATCTGGCCAATTTTCAATCTTTTCCTTTCTATTACAAGAGTCTCAGACGACCGTCAAGGCTGTAATGGAGGAAACAGGATTTTCAAAAGCAACCCTAACCAAATATGTCACCCTGCTCAATGATAAGGCTTCGGACAGTGGTTTAGAGCTAAACATATCCTTAGAAGATGAAAATCTGCGTCTGTCTATCGGTGCAGCTACCAAGGGGAGAGATATCCGGAGCTTGTTTTTGGAAAATGCTGTTAAATATCAGATTTTGGTCTATCTTCTCTACCACCAACAGTTTTTAGCCCATCAGCTGGCTCAAGAATTGATGATTAGCGAGGCTACGCTTGGTCGTCACTTGGCTAGTTTAAATCAGATTTTGTCAGAATTTGACTTATCCATCCAAAATGGACGTTGGCGAGGTCCAGAGCATCAGATTCGCTATTTCTATTTCTGTCTTTTACGCAAGATCTGGTCGAGTCAGGAATGGGAAGACCATATGCAGAGACCAGAGAGAAAGCAGGAAATTGCTACACTAGAAGAAATCTGCGGTGCAAGTTTGTCTTCGGGGCAGAAATTAGATTTGATTCTCTGGGCTCACATCAGTCAACAACGTCTTCGGGTCAATGCCTGTCAGTTTCAAGTCATAGAAGAGAAAATGAGAGGGTATTTTGACAATATTTTCTACCTTCGTTTGCTCAGAAAGACCTCGTCTTTTTTCGCTGGACAACACCTTCCACTGGGAACTGAGGATGGTGAGATGATGATATTCTTCTCTTTCCTCTTGTCTCATCGCATTCTTCCTCTTCATACTATGGAGTATATTCTTGGTTTTGGAGGGCAATTAGTAGGTTTGCTGACGCAATTGATTCAAGAAATGAAGAAGGAGGAATTGCTGGGTGATTATACAGAGGACCATGTCACCTATGAACTTAGTCAGCTTTGTGCTCAAGTCTATCTATACAAGGGCTATATTTTACAGGACCGCTACAAGTACCAGTTAGAGAATCGTCATCCTTATTTGTTGATGGAACATGATTTTAAAGAGACAGCAGAAGAGATTTTTCATACCTTGCCCACTTTTCAGCAGGGGACGGATTTGGATAAGAAAATTTTCTGGGAATGGCTCCAGTTGATCGAATATATGGCTGAAAATGGTGGCCAGCATATGCGGATTGGTCTGGATTTGACATCTGGTTTTCTTGTCTTTTCAAGGATGGCAGCTATTTTAAAACGGTATTTGGAATACAATCGTTTTATCACCATTGAAGCCTATGACCGAACTCGGCATTATGATTTGCTGGTTACAAATAACCCGATTCATAAGAAGGAACAGATACCAGTCTATTATTTAAAAAACGACTTGGATATGGAAGATTTGGCAGGGATTCGTCAGTTATTATTCACTTAAAAGACTTGGTGCTTCCAGGTCTTTTTTGTGAAATTTACACAATCTCCTCACATTTTTTTAAAAATTAAAAAAAGTTGATAAACAAGAAAGCGCTTTATTTTGTATACTAGTTAGTGTAAAGAGGAGACATCCTCAAGATCTTTATGAGGAGGACATCACATGTCACAAGAAAAATACATCATGGCTATTGACCAGGGAACAACAAGTTCTCGTGCCATCATTTTCAACAAAAAAGGGGAAAAGGTTAGCTCTAGTCAAAAAGAGTTCACTCAAATTTTCCCTCACGCAGGTTGGGTAGAACACAATGCTAATGAAATTTGGAACTCTGTTCAGTCAGTTATTGCGGGTGCTTTCATCGAAAGTGGTGTCAAGCCAAATCAAATCGAGGCAATCGGGATTACCAACCAGCGTGAAACAACGGTTGTCTGGGATAAGAAAACAGGGCTTCCTATCTACAATGCTATCGTTTGGCAATCACGCCAAACTGCTCCTCTGGCTGAACAACTGAAAAACCAAGGTTATGTGGAAAAATTCCATGAAAAGACTGGTTTAATTATCGATGCTTACTTCTCAGCTACCAAGGTTCGTTGGATTTTGGACCATGTAGAGGGTGCTCAAGAGCGAGCTGAAAAGGGTGAATTGCTCTTTGGTACCATTGATACTTGGTTGGTTTGGAAATTGACAGACGGTGCGGCTCACGTGACGGACTACTCAAACGCAGCTCGCACCATGCTTTATAACATTAAAGAACTCAAATGGGATGATGAGATTCTGGAAATTCTCAACATTCCTAAGGCTATGCTTCCGGAAGTTCGTTCTAACTCTGAAATCTATGGTAAGACAGCTCCATTCCATTTCTATGGTGGAGAAGTGCCAATCTCAGGTATGGCAGGGGACCAACAGGCAGCTCTCTTTGGACAGTTGGCCTTTGAACCAGGTATGGTTAAAAATACTTATGGAACAGGTTCTTTCATCATCATGAACACTGGGGAAGAAATGCAGTTGTCTGAAAACAACCTCTTGACAACAATTGGTTACGGAATCAATGGCAAGGTCTACTATGCTTTAGAAGGTTCTATCTTCATCGCAGGAAGTGCGATTCAATGGCTTCGTGATGGTCTTCGCATGGTTGAGAATTCACCAGAATCTGAAAAATACGCTCGTGATTCTCACAACGATGATGAAGTTTATGTCGTTCCAGCCTTTACAGGTCTAGGTGCTCCATACTGGAACCAAAACGCTCGTGGTTCTGTCTTTGGTTTGACTCGTGGAACAAGTAAGGAAGACTTTATCAAGGCAACTCTTCAATCAATTGCTTATCAAGTACGTGACATCATCGACACCATGCAAGTGGATGCGCAGACAGCTATCCAGGTCTTGAAAGTAGATGGTGGTGCAGCTATGAACAACTTCCTCATGCAGTTCCAGGCCGACATTTTGGGAATCGACATCGCACGCGCCAAAAACTTAGAAACAACAGCTCTAGGGGCAGCCTTCCTAGCAGGTTTGTCAGTGGGCTATTGGAAAGACTTGGATGAGTTGAAACTCTTGAATGAGACAGGAGAACTCTTTGAACCATCTATGAACGAATCCCGCAAGGAACAACTCTACAAAGGCTGGAAGAAGGCTGTGAAAGCAACTCAAGTCTTTGCGGAAGTAGACGACTAATACTGGGAGAATAAAGCGACTCAGTTAGAAAGTGTGTAAGTATGGAATTTTCAAAGAAAACACGTGAATTATCAATTAAAAAAATGCAGGAACGTACCCTGGACCTCTTGATTATCGGTGGAGGAATCACAGGGGCTGGTGTAGCTTTACAGGCAGCAGCTAGTGGTCTAGATACTGGTTTGATTGAAATGCGGGACTTCGCAGAAGGAACATCTAGCCGTTCAACAAAATTGGTTCACGGAGGTCTGCGTTACCTCAAACAATTTGACGTAGAAGTGGTATCAGATACAGTTTCTGAACGTGCAGTGGTTCAACAAATCGCTCCACACATTCCAAAACCAGATCCAATGCTCTTGCCAGTTTACGATGAAGATGGAGCTACCTTTAGCCTCTTCCGTCTGAAAGTAGCCATGGATTTGTACGACCTTTTGGCAGGGGTTAACAATACGCCAGCTGCTAACAAGGTCTTGAGCAAGGAAGAAGTCTTGGAACGTCAACCAAACTTGAAGAAAGAAGGCTTGGTAGGAGGTGGGGTTTACCTTGACTTCTGTAACAACGATGCACGTCTCGTGATTGAAAACATCAAACGTGCCAACCAAGACGGTGCCCTCATTGCCAACCACGTTAAAGCAGAAGGCTTCCTCTTTGACGAAAGTGGCAAGATTACAGGTGTCGTAGCTCGTGATTTGTTGACAGACCAAGTCTTTGAAATCAAGGCCCGTCTGGTTATTAACACAACAGGTCCTTGGAGCGACAAGGTACGCAATTTATCTAATAAGGGAACACAATTCTCACAAATGCGTCCAACTAAGGGAGTTCACTTGGTAGTGGATTCAAGTAAGATTAAGGTTTCTCAACCAGTTTACTTTGATACAGGTTTGGGTGATGGTCGTATGGTCTTTGTTCTCCCACGTGAAAACAAGACTTACTTTGGTACAACAGACACAGACTATACAGGTGATTTAGAACATCCAAAAGTAACTCAAGAAGATGTTGATTACTTACTTGGTATTGTAAACAACCGCTTCCCAGAAGCAAATATTACTGTTGCTGACATTGAAAGTAGCTGGGCAGGTCTTCGTCCATTGATTGCAGGCAATAGCGCTTCTGACTACAATGGAGGAAATAACGGAACCATTAGTGATGAAAGCTTTAACAACTTGATTGCGACTGTTGAATCTTATCTTTCTAAAGAAAAAACGCGTGAAGATGTTGAGTCTGCTGTCAGCAAGCTTGAAAGCAGCACATCTGAGAAGCATTTGGATCCATCTGCAGTTTCTCGTGGTTCTAGCTTGGACCGTGATGATAATGGTCTCTTGACTCTTGCTGGTGGTAAAATCACAGACTACCGTAAGATGGCTGAAGGAGCTATGGAGCGCGTGGTTGAAATCCTCAAAGCAGAATTTGATCGCAGCTTTAAACTCATCAACTCTAAGACTTACCCTGTTTCAGGTGGAGAATTGAACCCAGCAAATGTGGATTCAGAAATCGAAGCCTTTGCGCAACTTGGAGTGTCACGTGGATTGGATAGCAAGGAAGCCCACTATCTCGCAAATCTATACGGTTCAAATGCACCGAAAGTCTTTGCCCTTGCTCATAGCTTGGAACAAGCGCCAGGACTCAGCTTGGCAGATACTTTGTCACTTCACTATGCAATGCGCAATGAGTTGGCTCTTAGCCCAGTTGACTTCCTTCTTCGTCGTACCAACCATATGCTCTTTATGCGTGATAGCTTGGATAGCATCGTTGAGCCAGTTTTGAATGAAATGGGACGATTCTATGACTGGTCAGAAGAAGAAAAAGTAGCCTACCGTGCGGATGTCGAATCAGCTCTTGCTAACAACGATTTAGCAGAATTAAAAAATTAAGAAAAAATAAAAGAGGTGGCGGGTAGGACTCCTAGTCTACCCTCTCCTCCTTTTTAATGGAGACAGAAAGATGATGAATGAATTATTTGGAGAATTTCTAGGGACTTTAATCCTGATTCTTCTAGGAAATGGTGTTGTTGCAGGTGTGGTTCTTCCTAAAACCAAGAGCAACAATGCAGGTTGGATTGTGATTACTATGGGTTGGGGGATTGCAGTTGCAGTTGCGGTCTTTGTATCTGGGAAGCTCAGTCCAGCTCATTTAAACCCAGCTGTGACAATTGGTGTGGCTTTAAAAGGTGGTTTGCCTTGGGCTTCCGTTTTCCCTTACATCCTAGCTCAGTTCGCAGGGGCTATGCTGGGTCAGGTTTTGGTTTGGTTGCAATTCAAACCGCATTATGAGGCAGAAGAAAATGCAGGAAATATCTTGGCAACCTTCAGTACTGGACCAGCCATCAAAGATACTGTATCAAACTTGATTAGCGAAATCATTGGAACCTTTGTTTTGGTCTTGACAATCTTTGCTTTGGGTCTTTACGACTTTCAGGCAGGTATCGGAACCTTTGCAGTAGGAACCTTGATTGTTGGTATTGGTCTATCACTAGGTGGGACAACAGGTTATGCCTTGAACCCTGCGCGTGACCTTGGACCTCGTATCATGCACAGCATCTTGCCAATCTCAAACAAGGGAGACGGAGACTGGTCTTATGCTTGGATTCCTGTTGTAGGACCTGTTATCGGAGCAGCCTTGGCTGTGCTTGTATTCTCACTTTTCTAATCTAGAAAACAATTATTTTTGATAGGGCTTGAGATGGAAATCTCAGGCTTTTTTTAAAAATATGCATAGAAAAACCGCATAATCCTTAAAACAAGCTGAAATGTAGTGAAAATGTACGGTAAACAATTGAAAAAACACCCTAGAAAGTGGTACAATGGTAGAAAAATACTATAGTAAGAGTTCATCTTATTTTAACAAAAATTACAGAAATGAATGGTTTTTCTTGATGAAACAAAGAAAAGAATTGTACCTTTTTCTTGGTCGGACAGCCTTGTATTTTCTTATCTTTCTAGGGCTGCTTTACTTCTTTAGCTATCTTGGTCAGGGTCAAGGAGGCTTTATCTATAATGAATTTTAACTTGAAGGAGAACCCCTATTGTGTCAAATAAACCAATAGTAGATATGATTGAAACCATTGAGCATTTTGCTCAGACACAGCCTAGCTATCCTGTTTATAATGTTTTGGGGCAGGAACACACTTATGGAGATTTAAAGACTGATTCGGATAGTTTGGCTGCAGCCATCGATCAACTGGATTTACCAGAGAAGTCTCCTGTAGTCGTTTTTGGAGGCCAAGAATATGAAATGTTGGCAACTTTTGTAGCACTGACTAAGTCAGGACATGCCTACATTCCCATTGACAGCCATTCGGCCTTGGAGCGAGTTTCGGCAATTTTAGAAGTAGCAGAGCCAAGCTTGATTATTGCGATCTCAGACTTCCCATTGGAGCAGGTTTCTACACCAATGATGACTCTAGCTCAGGTTAAGGAAGCCTTTGCTCAAGGAAATAGCTATGAGATCACGCATCCAGTCAAGGGTGATGATAATTACTACATCATCTTTACTTCTGGTACGACTGGTAAGCCTAAGGGAGTGCAGATTTCACATGATAACCTCCTCAGCTTTACCAATTGGATGATTACGGACAAGGAATTTGCGACGCCAAGTCGTCCACAAATGCTGGCTCAGCCACCTTACTCATTTGACCTGTCTGTCATGTACTGGGCGCCGACCTTGGCACTGGGTGGTACGCTTTTTGCCCTTCCTTCAGCCATTACTCAGAACTTTAAGCAACTCTTTGCGACCATCTTTTCATTGCCAATCGCTATCTGGACATCAACCCCTTCTTTTGCAGATATGGCCATGTTGTCAGAAGACTTTAATAGCGAGAAAATGCCTGGTATCACGCATTTCTACTTTGATGGCGAAGAATTGACGGTCAAAACGGCTCAAAAACTGCGCGAACGTTTCCCGCATGCTCGTATTATCAATGCCTACGGCCCAACAGAAGCGACAGTGGCTCTGTCAGCAGTTGCCGTGACAGATGAGATGTTAGCGACTCTCAAACGCCTCCCAATCGGCTATACCAAGGCTGATTCTCCAACATTTATCATTGATGAGGAAGGTAATAAACTACCAAATGGGGAACAGGGAGAAATCATTGTTTCTGGACCAGCTGTGTCAAAAGGCTATATGAACAATCCTGAAAAAACAGCGGAAGCCTTCTTTGAGTTCGAAGGACTGCCAGCCTATCACACAGGCGATGTGGGAACTATGACAGATGAGGGCTTGCTTCTCTACGGCGGACGCATGGACTTCCAGATCAAGTTCAACGGTTACCGCATTGAGTTGGAAGATGTCTCTCAAAACCTTAATAAGTCTCGCTTTATCGAGTCTGCTGTTGCTGTTCCACGTTATAATAAAGACCACAAGGTACAAAATCTACTAGCCTATGTCATCTTAAAAGATGGTGTCCGCGAGCAGTTTGAACGTGATATCGATATTACCAAGGCGATTAAGGAAGACTTGACAGACATCATGATGTCCTACATGATGCCGTCTAAATTCCTTTATCGAGATAGTTTGCCACTGACTCCAAATGGAAAAATTGATATCAAAGGATTGATTAACGAGGTGAATGAGAGATGATGGAGTTCTTTCAACAGCTTCCTCATTTAGAGCCATACGGCAATCCTCAGTATTTTGTCTATGTGATTGCTGCAACCTTACCTATCTTTATTGGCCTCTTTTTTAAGAAACGCTTTGCCTGGTATGAAGTGCTGGTTAGCCTCTTCTTTATCGTCACCATGTTGGTAGGTGGGAAGACTAATCAATTGGCTGCCTTGGGTATCTACCTTTGCTGGGAGATATTGCTCTTGCTTTTCTACAAGCATTATCGAAAAAGTAAGGATGGCAAGTGGGTCTTCTATCTAGTTAGTTTTCTGTCCCTCCTTCCGATTATCTTTGTCAAGGTGCAACCAGCTATCAATGGAACACAGTCTTTGCTTGGGTTCTTGGGAATTTCTTACCTGACTTTTCGTTCGGTTGGGATTATCATCGAGCTGAGAGATGGAGTGATTAAGGATTTTACCCTCTGGGAATTCCTCCGCTTTCTACTCTTCATGCCGACTTTTTCAAGTGGTCCAATTGATCGCTTTAAGCGTTTTAATGAAAATTATCAGACCATTCCTGAGCGGGATGAGTTGATGGATATGCTGGATGAATCTGTTCGCTATATCATGTGGGGCTTTTTGTATAAGTTTATCCTAGCTCATGTTTTAGGAGAGACCTTGTTGCCTCCTCTGAAGAATTTAGCCTTGCAATCAGGTGGTTTCTTTAACCTCTATGCTTTAGCGGTTATGTATACCTTTGGTCTGGAGCTCTTCTTTGACTTTGCAGGTTACTCTATGTTTGCCTTAGCCATCTCAAACTTAATGGGAATCCGTAGTCCCATTAACTTTAACAAGCCCTTTTTATCAAGGGATTTAAAGGAGTTTTGGAATCGTTGGCACATGAGTCTTTCTTTCTGGTTCCGTGACTTTGTGTTTATGCGGATGGTCATGGTATTGACCAGAAAGAAGGTCTTTAAAAATCGTAATGTAACCTCAAGTGTGGCCTACATTGTAAATATGCTGATTATGGGATTTTGGCATGGAGTGACCTGGTACTATATCGCCTATGGCCTCTTTCATGGGATTGGACTGGTTATCAATGACGCTTGGATTCGCAAGAAAAAAACGCTCAATAAGGAGCGGAAAAAAGCAGGGAATGCTACTCTACCTGAGAATCGCTGGATTCAGTTGCTTGGCATGGTTGTCACCTTCCATGTCGTCATGCTATCATTCTTAATCTTTTCTGGATTTTTGAATGATTTATGGTTTAAAAAATAAAAGGAAATAAAATATGGATATCAAATCAGAAGTTATCGAAATTATTGATGAATTGTTTATGGAAGATGTTTCTGACATGATGGATGAAGATCTTTTTGATGCAGGTGTCTTGGATAGCATGGGAACGGTTGAATTGATTGTGGAGATTGAAAACCGTTTTGACATTCGTGTCCCTGTAACAGAGTTTGGTCGTGATGACTGGAATACAGCTAATAAAATCATAGCTGGTATTGTGGAGCTACAAAATGCTTAAACGCTTATGGATGATCTTCGGACCGGTCTTGATAGCTGGTTTGTTGGTTTTTCTGCTCATTTTCTTTTATCCTACTGAGATGCGTCATAATCTAGGAGCTGAAAAGCGTTCAGCGGTGGCTACTACTATCGATAGTTTTAAGGAGCGAAGTCAAAAGGTCAGAGCTCTATCTGATCCAAATATGCGTTTTGTTCCCTTCTTTGGCTCTAGTGAATGGCTTCGTTTTGATGGTGCTCATCCTGCGGTATTAGCTGAGAAATACAATCGCTCCTACCGTCCTTATCTTTTAGGACAGAGGGGAGCTGCATCGCTTAACCAGTATTTTGGAATGCAACAGATGCTGCCACAACTGGAGAATAAACAAGTTGTATATGTTATCTCGCCTCAGTGGTTCAGTAAAAATGGCTATGAACCAGCTGCCTTCCAGCAGTATTTTAATGGAGACCAGTTGACCAGTTTTCTGGAAAATCAATCTGGAGATCAGGCTAGCCAATATGCAGCGACTCGCTTACTGCAGCAGTTTCCAAATGTAGCTATGAAGGACCTGGTTCAGAAGTTGGCAAGTAAAGAAGAATTATCGACAGCAGACAATAAAATGATTGAATTATTGGCTCGTTTTAACCAACACCAAGCTTCCTTTTTTGGCCAGTTTTCGGTCAGAGGCTATGTTAACTACGATAAGCATGTAACCAGATATTTAAAGACATTGCCAGACCAGTTTTCTTATCAAGCGATAGAAGATATTGTTAAAGCAGATGCTGAAAAGAATACTTCCAATAATGATCTGGGAATGGAAAATTATTTCTATAATACGCAGATCAAGAAGGATTTGAAGAAATTAAAGGACTCTCAGAAAAGCTTTACCTATCTTAAGTCGCCAGAGTATAATGACCTGCAGTTGGTTTTAACTCAATTTTCCAAATCTAAAGTAAACCCGATTTTTATTATTCCACCTGTTAATAAAAAATGGATGGACTATGCTGGTCTACGAGAGGATATGTACCAACAAACGGTGCAGAAGATTCGCTACCAGTTAGAAAGTCAAGGTTTTACCAATATAGCAGATTTTTCTAAGGACGGCGGGGAGCCTTTCTTTATGAAGGATACTATCCACCTTGGTTGGTTGGGTTGGTTGGCTTTTGATAAGGCAGTTGATCCTTTCCTATCCAATCCTACACCAGCTCCGACTTATCATCTGAATGAACGCTTTTTCAGCAAAGATTGGGCGACATATGATGGAGATGTCAAAGAATTTCAATAGATAATAATGTAGAAGAGTTCAAGAATGAAGCCTATTTTCACGTTTTTTCTTGACTCTTTTTTTGCTTGTGATATAATTAACTGGTAAATAAAATTCCAAAGAATAGTATTTTTCTCTTAAAAAAGAGAAGTCCAAAAGGAAAGGAGTCAGATATGAGACAGCTAGCGAAGGATATCGATGGCTTTTTGAATGAGGTGATTTTACAGGCGGAAAACCAACATGAAATCCTAATAGGTCATTGTACTAGCGAGGTAGCTCTGACCAATACCCAGGAGCATATCCTCATGCTCTTATCGGAGGAATCTTTAACAAATTCAGATTTGGCTCGTCGTCTCAATGTCAGTCAGGCGGCAGTTACCAAGGCCATTAAGTCTTTGGTCAAGGAAGGGATGTTGGAAACATCTAAAGATCCGAAGGATGCGCGTGTGATTTTTTATCAGTTGACTGATTTGGCTCGTCCAATTGCTGAGGAGCACCACCATCACCATGAGCATACACTTTTAACCTATGAACAAGTGGCGACTCAGTTTACTCCAAATGAACAAAAAGTGATTCAGCGGTTTTTGACTGCTTTAGTAGGAGAAATCAAATAATGAGATATATTACGGTAGAGGATTTATCTTTCCATTATGATAAGGAGCCCGTTCTTGAACATATCAATTATAGTGTTGATAGTGGGGAATTTGTTACCTTGACAGGGGAGAATGGGGCAGCTAAGACGACACTGATCAAGGCTAGTCTTGGTATCCTCCAACCACGCATTGGCAAGGTGACTATTTCAAAGACAAATACACAAGGTAAGAAATTGAGAATAGCCTATCTTCCCCAACAGATTGCCAGTTTTAATGCTGGTTTTCCAAGTACGGTTTACGAATTTGTCAAGTCGGGTCGCTATCCGCGAAAGGGCTGGTTCCGTCGCTTGAATGCTCATGATGAGGAGCATATCAAGGCTAGTCTGGACTCAGTTGGCATGTGGGAACACCGAGACAAACGCTTGGGCTCTCTCTCAGGGGGACAAAAGCAGCGAGCGGTGATTGCGCGTATGTTTGCTTCTGATCCAGATGTGTTTATCCTAGATGAGCCGACAACGGGGATGGATGCAGGAAGTAAAAACGAATTTTACGAACTCATGCACCACAGCGCCCATCATCATGGCAAGGCTGTTTTGATGATTACTCATGACCCTGAAGAAGTTAAGGACTATGCGGACCGCAATATTCATCTAGTCCGTAACCAAGACTCGCCATGGCGTTGTTTCAACGTTCATGAGAATGACCAGGAGGTGGGTCATGCTTAGTTTATTATCTTATGACTTTATGCAACGCGCCTTTCTGGCGGTTATTGCCATGAGTCTTTTCTCGCCAGTATTGGGAACCTTCCTTATCTTGCGTCGTCAGAGTTTGATGAGTGATACCCTCAGCCACGTCTCGCTTTCGGGTGTAGCCTTTGGGTTGGTTCTGGGGATTTCTCCGACTATTTCAACTATTGCTATTGTCTTGATTGCGGCGGTCTTTTTGGAGTATCTCCGTACGGTTTACAAGAGCTTTATGGAAATTGGGACAGCTATCCTCATGTCAACGGGTCTGGCTGTTTCTCTGATTGTCATGAGCAAGGGTAAAAGCTCTAGTTCTATGAGTTTGGACCAGTATCTTTTTGGTTCGATTGTGACTATTAGTGAGGAGCAGGTCATTTCCCTCTTTGTCATTGCGGCGGTTGTTTTGATTTTGACCTTCCTCTTCCTTCGTCCTATGTATATCTTGACTTTTGATGAGGATACGGCCTTTGTGGATGGTCTGCCAGTTCGTACCATGTCTATTCTTTTTAACATGGTGACAGGGGTGGCCATTGCCCTTATGATTCCTGCTGCAGGAGCTCTTTTGGTATCGACTATCATGGTCTTGCCAGCTAGTATTGCCCTGCGTCTGGGGAAAAACTTTAAATCGGTTATGCTGCTTGCCAGTGCTATTGGATTTTTGGGAATGGTAGCAGGACTTTACATTTCCTACTATGCAGAAACACCTGCAAGTGCAAGTATTACCATTATTTTTGTAACTGTCTTTATACTAATCAGTTTAGTAAGACGTTTTATCAAATAGGAGACGAACGTGAAAAAAATTAGCTTATTGCTAGTCAGTCTATGTGCCTTGTTTTTAGTGGCTTGTTCCAATCAAAAGCAGGTGGATGGTAAACTAAATATCGTGACAACCTTTTATCCTGTCTATGAATTTACCAAGCAAGTCGCAGGAGATAAGGCTAATGTGGAACTCCTAATCGGTGCTGGTACAGAACCCCATGAATACGAACCGTCTGCCAAGGCAGTTGCCAAAATCCAAGACGCAGATACCTTCGTTTATGAAAATGAAAACATGGAAACATGGGTACCTAAATTGTTAGATACTTTGGATAAGAAAAAGGTCAAAACCATCAAGGCTACAGGCGATATGTTGCTTTTGCCAGGTGGAGAGGAAGAAGAGGGAGACCATGACCATGGAGAAGAAAGCCATCACCATGAGTACGATCCCCATGTTTGGTTATCACCAGTTCGTGCCATTAAACTTGTAGAACACATCCGTGATAGTTTGTCAGCAGCTTATCCTGATAAAAAAGAGACCTTTGAGAAGAATGCTGCTGTTTATATCGAAAAATTGCAAGCCTTGGATAAGGCTTATGCAGAAGGTTTGTCTCAAGCCAAACAAAAGAGTTTTGTAACGCAACACGCAGCCTTTAACTATCTCGCTTTAGACTATGGACTCAAACAAGTCGCAATCTCAGGCATCTCTCCAGATGCAGAACCATCAGCTGCTCGTCTGGCAGAATTGACAGAGTACGTTAAGAAAAATAAAATTGCCTATATCTACTTTGAGGAAAATGCCTCACAGGCCCTTGCTAACACACTTTCAAAAGAGGCAGGTGTCAAAACAGATGTCCTCAATCCTTTGGAAAGTCTGACAGAAGAGGACACCAAGGCTGGCGAAAACTATATTTCCGTTATGGAGAAAAACCTCAAGGCTCTGAAACAAACAACGGACCAAGAAGGCCCAGCAATTGAGCCTGAAAAAGCAGAGGATACCAAAACAGTCCAAAATGGTTACTTTGAGGATACAGCTGTCAAGGATCGCACCTTGAGTGACTATGCAGGTAACTGGCAATCAGTTTATCCTTTCCTTGAAGATGGCACGTTTGATCAAGTCTTTGACTACAAGGCTAAGTTGACTGGCAAGATGACTCAGGCTGAGTACAAGGCCTACTATACAAAAGGCTATCAGACAGATGTCACTAAGATTAACATTACTGATAATACTATGGAATTTGTTCAAGGTGGACAAATCAAGAAATATACTTATAAGTATGTTGGAAAGAAAATCTTGACTTACAAGAAAGGCAATCGTGGTGTGCGCTTCCTCTTTGAAGCGACAGATGCTGATGCTGGACAGTTCAAGTATGTTCAGTTTAGTGACCACAATATCGCCCCAGTTAAGGCAGAACATTTCCATATCTTCTTTGGAGGCACAAGCCAAGAAGCCCTCTTTGAAGAAATGGATAACTGGCCAACCTACTATCCAGATAACCTATCTGGCCAAGAAATCGCCCAAGAAATGTTGGCGCATTGATGAGAAACCGACTAGTTCATAGGAGCTAGTCGGTTTTTAGATATTAGATGGCTAACTTCATTATAGACCTTTCCAGAACTGTAAAAAATAAATAAAGCTCTTGAAATATCTGGACCTGTATGTTAGAATAAACTCGATAGGCAAGGTTCATTAGAACACCAAAGCCCCTAACTATGCCAGTAGTTAAGGGCTTTTTTGACGTATCTTAGCGATTTAACGGGTGTTGATAGGCTAGTCACTCGGTCTGCTTCTTACCATCTAGCCATTTGCAAACGAAATACAAGATAATTCCTGCGAAGACGTCTGCTATAATAGTAAGAACGAGCTCTATGATAAGGCTCTCACGAACCGTAAGGAACGTAATCGGTAACCGATGACAAAAATAGTATACCACAATAAATTTAGCTCATCAACCTCACTTAATGCTTGAAATACAGGGTCTAGGCGACAAAGTCTTTAAAATCAAAAAACGTATAGTATCAGATGTTATATCAATCATAAAAGTAGATAGGAAAGTTTTCTGATTATCAGAATTCCTTCCTATCCACTTTTTGAAGATTGTAAGTTAACCTAATTTTATGTAGAATCAACTTATTTGTTTTATTTATCAAAACCTTGCAAGGCTTTTTGGCGTTCTTCTACTTGACCTTTAGCATCTAGTTTGTTACCACCGTATACAGCTGATTCCCATGATCCGTACATTGGATTTGGGAAGATGATGAATTTTTCACCGAATTCTTTTTGCAATTCTTCAAGTTGTTTATCACGGTCAGATTCAGAAGTCTTAGAAAAATCTGCAAAGTCTACGAGGTTATCACCAAACAATAAGATAAGATTTGTTTTTTCTTGAACTTTTTGGCGACGACCTTCTTTGGATTTTACACCACTTTCTAAGAACATGAGATGATCACGTCCTTGAACAGGAATTCCTTCACTTTCAAGATTTTTAATAGTAGCATCCACTTGATTAGCTGAGCGGTCAGAAATATAGTAGATTTGGACACCGTTTTGATCAGCAAACTGAAGAAAATCCTTGGCTCCAGGGACGGCTTTTGCTGCAGCTTTTTGAACCCAAACATCCCAATTTTCGGGTGTGAATGCTGTACCGTCTTTGACATTTTGTACTTGATAAGGGCTATTATCTAGGACAGTTTCATCCAAGTCTAAAACGATAGAGTAAGGTTTGTCTGATTCTGTTTTGAGCAATTCCTTTAGGTGATTTGTTGCAACGTTATAACCCTGTATGTATAAAGCTTTAGTTTCAGCTGATTTTTGGTACCAAAGGGTTGACATAGTGTTTTCTCTTGACCGTAGTTGGTCATATGTCATTGTAATTTGATTATCAGATGAGCTATTATTGCTTGTCTGTGTTTCTGTGGACTTTGTTGCACAACTAGCCAATAAGACGACAGAAGCAAGTGCAGAAAGGATTGTAACAGTAGTTTTTGCTGTTTTCATGAAATATCTCCCATTATTAATTTCAATCACTAGTATAGCACGAAGGAAAAGTTAAGGCAAGTTATTCCCTGACTATTGATGTAGATTCTATAGAAGTTAATGTAATGAAAAAAGCGATTACTAACTTGAAATGTAGTTTCACCTCTAATTATTGACATTTCAGGAAAAATTGCAGTAAAAACTGCACAACCTTCTTTAAATGTGCTATAATACAGGAAAAAATAATAATGGAGGTCACGATAATGGCAACATTTTTGATGATTTTTGTGGTGGTTTGTGTGCTCCTATTGGTGATAGTCACACTGAGTACAGTTTATGTGGTTCGTCAGCAGTCGGTGGCGATTATTGAACGCTTTGGGAAATACCAAAAGGTTGCCAATAGCGGTATTCACATTCGCTTGCCTTTTGGGATTGACTCGATTGCAGCGCGGATTCAGTTGCGCTTGTTGCAAAGTGATATTGTGGTTGAGACTAAGACCAAGGACAATGTGTTCGTTATGATGAATGTGGCGACCCAGTACCGTGTCAACGAGCAGAGCGTGACAGATGCTTACTATAAACTCATGCGTCCTGAATCTCAGATTAAATCTTATATCGAAGATGCTCTTCGCTCTTCTGTTCCCAAATTAACCTTGGATGAATTGTTTGAGAAAAAAGATGAGATTGCCCTTGAAGTTCAACATCAGGTAGCAGAAGAAATGACTACTTACGGTTATATTATTGTGAAAACCTTGATTACAAAGGTTGAACCAGATGCAGAAGTCAAGCAATCCATGAATGAAATCAATGCGGCGCAACGTAAGCGGGTCGCAGCGCAAGAATTGGCGGAAGCAGACAAGATTAAAATCGTCACTGCAGCTGAAGCCGAAGCAGAAAAAGATCGCCTTCATGGTGTGGGGATTGCCCAACAACGTAAAGCCATTGTGGATGGACTGGCAGAGTCTATCACAGAACTCAAGGAAGCCAATGTTGGCATGACAGAAGAACAAATCATGTCCATCCTCTTGACCAACCAGTACTTGGATACCTTGAATACCTTTGCTTCTAAAGGAAATCAAACCATTTTTCTACCAAATACGCCAAATGGGGTAGATGATATCCGTACACAAATCTTGTCAGCCCTCCGTGCTGAGAAGAAATAATAGACTAAAGAGCTTGGCAACAGGCTCTTTTTGCATTGCGTTTGTTAAGAAAAGCAAAGAACATTGATATACATTTAACTAAAATTATTGTATGTTGTTTTCCTTAATTTGGAATGATAAGGGAATAACTAGAAAGATTTGTGAATACAAACTATTTCTGATATACAGTAATAATGAATATTCAGAGAGATGGTTTTTGCGCTTGTGTAAGATTTGACCTTGTTTCTTAAAAATTACAGTTTGTATGAACATGAAGTGATTATCAGACTTTTCCACAGATTTATAAGAGTGGGAATAGCTCATTAACCTTAGAGATAATAGACAACTGAGAGTGAAATGGTTCCTAAAAATTGGGTAATTCACAGAAGTTATCAACAACTTGTGGATAATCATGTGTATATATCTGCTTAACTATTTTTTGAATTGATAGTCTATTTCATGTAGAAAATTAAAGGGAGGAAGTACGGCAATATTTGTAAACACTACTGTTTCATACTTTTCAAAAATCTCTTCAAACTAGGTCAGCTTCCTATTTTGCTCTTTGATTTTCATTGAGTATCACTTGTTGACGAGGAGAGAATTTTAATTATTAGCTAGGAGGGAGGATCTTCGGTAGAGAATAGTAGTTAGTTAGAAAAGTCAAGACTTTTCACACGGTAATAAGAAACTTTTGAGGATGTTTAGTTATTAACAACTTTATCCACAGCTGTGGATAAAGTTGTTAATAAGAGGGTGTAGTTCAAAATAGTAATCCTTTAGAAACTAAGATTTGAGCTTAAAATCCGTCATTTCAAGCTGGGGAAACCAAAAAAGATCTGATCATACTAACTCTGTACTTTGCTACTGATAGAACTTTGAATTTTTATCGAAATCTGAATGTGGATAGACAACTGGTTGATCAAGCTCATATTTTAGTTGAAACGAGATAAAATATTTTCACAATTCATTTCCTTTCCGAATAAATAGATAGAACCATCGAATCTAGTAAAATTAGATTTAAAACTGTGGTATAATAAGAGGAGGAAATGGATGACTTTAAGACATCCGGGCATCAGCCCGACCAATGATTTGGTAGCTAAGAAAATTTTCAGCAATCCAGAAATCACTTGTCAATTTATCCGCGATATGCTGGACTTACCAACCAAAAATGTAACTATTTTGGAGGGAAGCAATATTCATGTCTTGCCTTCCCTGCCGTACTCGGCTCAGGATTTTTATACCAGTATAGACGTCTTAGCGGAGTTGGACAATGGGACACAGGTTATTATCGAAATACAAGTCCATCATCAGAATTTTTTCATCAATCGCCTGTGGGCTTACCTTTGCAGTCAGGTCAATCAAAACTTAGAAAAAATTCGCCAACGAGAAGGTGATACCCACCAGAGCTATAAACATATTGCACCAGTATATGCTATCGCTATCGTAGACAGTAATTACTTTTCAGATGACTTGGCTTTTCATAGCTTTAGTATGCGGGAGAACACGACAGGTGAAGTCTTAACCATCACAAATAACGGTCAAGAAAACCATTTGGTCAAGATGGCGTTCTTAGAACTAAAAAAATATAGAGAAACCAGCAAAGACGAGGTTCGTAAGCCGTGGTTGGAGTTTTTCGGGAATAAACCCTTTACTCAAGAACCCGAGCGAGCCATCAGTCAGGCAGATCAACTGCTGGACTACAAAAGCTGGTCCGAGGAGGACAGAAAAATGTTTAGTCAACTACGTATGCGCGAAGAACAAGCGTTATTGGCTCAGGATTATGCCTTGGAGACTGCTAGGGCGGAAGGTCTTGAACAAGGTTTAGAGCGTGGTCTTGAACAGGGACTGGAGCGTGGGAAAGCTGAAGGAAGTTTCGCTATGTTAGCAAATCTAGTCCGTCAACAGCTACTGACATCTGAAGTTGCTAGCCAGCAATTGGGCATGACTGTCGCTGAGTTTGAGGCTTTACTATAAATGAGAATGGGAACATGTTATCGAACTAGATAGCATGTTTTATTTTGGGCTAATAGTCAATGCTTGTTTTTAAACTTACTCTGATTCTAATTATATATATGTAATATCTTCTGCAATTACGTATAAATCGAACAAAAATACAATAGTATAATATAGAGATTAAATATATATTCAAACGTAAAAAAATGCAAATTTAAATTGTCTGAAAATTCCTTGCTTTCCCAAAACGCTTTTTTTTTTTTGCAAAAATTTGAAGTCAAAAAGTTTGCATATATATTGAAAATAGGGTAGAATACGAATGTAGGTTTCTGCATGCATAAGAGAATATTGCTTATTCGTTTTAAGTAATAAATTTTGTTATGTAGAAGCTAAATCAACTAATTCCAAAAGGAGAATAAAATGGAACACAAAAATCCCATGAGTCGTGTTGAACGTTTGCACCGTGAAAAAGTCACGCGTTATTCGATTCGTAAATATAGCTTTGGAGCGGCTAGTGTAGCGGTCGCTGCTCTTTTCATGTTCTTAGGTAATGGAGCTGTATCAGCTAATGAGCTAAGCAAACAAGATACACCATCTGTAGAAGCTTCAGCGCCAGCCTCTGAAAACAAACCAACTTCGGAAGAGGCTACTGCTAAACCAGCAGAAGCAGTAACACCAGCTTTGAATAAAACTCAACTTGAAAGCTACATTTCAGAAATTGAGACAAAACTTTCTAACGGTTCTTACGATAACAAAACGGAAGAAAGTGTTGCAGTATTAAAAGCTGACTTAGAATCTGCAAAAGCTACATTAGCGAATGCAACTACTCAAGCTGAACTAAAAAAAGCTTACAGTAAACTTGTCACTACAGCTAACACTAAATTAAAAAATAAACCTGTAGAGAAAAAAGAAACTCCAGCAGTAGACACTACTAACGGAAAAGAAACTGTAGGTAAAAAAGCAGAAAACACTGAGAAAAAATCAGAATCTAACTCTATCGAAAATACCGGTTCAAAAGACGAACGTAATGGACAAGCATTAGACAAAAACAATGCTTTCCGTGCGGAAACACCTGAAACTCAAGGTAACTTTACTTATTCTATGGAATATTCTAATTCTAATAAAAAAGAAATTTACCTTTATAATGAAGAAGACGCAGACATCGATATCACAGTTAACTCAACGGCTGGAGATATTACTAAAGCAACAGTTAAAAGTGGAAGTGGTCAGTTCTTACTAAAATCTAAGAGAGATGCAGTAAAAGCTGGTACGAAACCTCAACCTGTTGAAGAAGAAAATGAAATAGATGGTTTTGGTTGGACTTATCGTCAGACACTAACTTCAACTAAAGGTCCAGTAACAATTAAAATAACTGGTAAACCAAATGATGAATTTAAAGGACTTTCAGTTTACAAAAAAACTGAAGATCAAAACGCAGTATTAGGAGCAAGATATTTACAACTTGAAAATTCTAATGGTGAAAAGCTGGCTGCAGGTAGCAACTTAAAAGCTCCTGGTGGGTTCAACTTAGTTGTTAAATCTCAAACATATAAATACGATATTCAACCAGTAGCAGAGGAGAATAAAGTTCCTGTTGCTGATATTAACAGCTTAACTGCGCCTGAGATTACTAAAATCAAAGAGAAAATTAAGATTCAATATTCTGATACTGCAACTAGAGAAGATGCTCGACTAGCGTCTCACAAAGGGGAAGTCTTAGCAAATAGATCTTCAGTAGTAAAAAACATCGATGTTGCAAGTGGAACAGTCACAGTTACCTATAATGATGACTCAGTAGACACTACTCCAGTTGCAAATGTAGCACGTGTAAACGCAGCGCCAACAGTAGAAATTCCTTTCTCTGTAGATGGTAAAAAAGACGTTTACGTATATGCTAATGAAGATTTCGATATTCCTATTAAATTTAAGGATGACAATGGGAAAGTAGCATCAGCAACAATAACCCGCGGTGGAAATGTAGAACAACCACCTAAAGATGCATTAAATCCAAATATTTTAAATAATGAGTTTAATACAACAGTTGAAAAAATTTCAACTGAAACAGTAGCAACAGCTGAGACCCCTGCTATTGTAAAAATTAAAGGTAACATTTCAAAAGACAATTCTGGAATTTCTGCAAGTTTATTCCCTAAAACAGCAGAAGGAGAGCTGAAAATTGTAACTCGCTATGCAACGGCTACAGATACTGATGGTGCCTATATCAAAAATACTGCAACAGAGCAGGCATATGCAAGTGATCCAGGATCATTCACTATCAAATTAAAAGCTCAAACAGCAAAATATGATATTAAAGATCCAGAGACAAAAGTTACTGTAGCAAATGCTAATAATATCACAGAAGACGAGTTTAACCAGATTAAAAATAGTATTAAGATTCAATACTCTACTACAAACCCAGATAAAAATCTGACTGATAAACAAGGTAAAGATGTTGAAAACCAAAATGAGCGTATTGAAAGTATTACTAGAGAAGGAAATAATGTTGTAGTAACATATAAAGATGGTTCTAAAGATACAAAAGCATTAGCAGATTTTGTAAACGTAGCTCCAAAAGTAGCACTTCCATACTCGAATGAAGCTAATAAACAAATCTATGTTTATACAGGTGAAAACACTGATTTAACTTTCAAAGGTACAGATGAAAATGAAGTGAAAGATCTATACCTACGTGGACCTGGAGATATTTCAGGGAATAATGCAGCAGGCTATGGATTACCAACAGGTAAAGTTGAAAATGGTGCAGTGACTGGAGAAGGTTCAGTATCTGAAGATAAAAGAACTGCTACTATCAAGATGACTGGTAAAACTAATCTACCAGCTGGGCAACAGTGGACAAGTTTTATTGTTTCTAAAGACAACGATGGTAAACTTTCAAACACTGATTATAGAGCGCTAGATAAAGATCCTAATGCGAGACAAAAACCAGGATACGCTCACTTCCTAGTTAAAAATCAAACATTTAAATACGATATAGCGACTCCAACAGAAAAAGTAGCTGTAACAGACCCAGCTAACGTAACGCAAGATGAGTTAGATAAAATCAAAGAAAAATTACAAATTGAGTATTCTAAGCGTAATGATGATGCTAACTTAGCAGAGAAAAAAGGTAAAGCTGTAGATGCTGAAGATGCTAAGACTAAGATTAAATCAGTAGAAAAAGATGCTAATGGAAATCTTGTAGTAACATACACAGACGGATCTAAAGATACAAGATCATTATCAGAATTCGTAACTCTTGATAAACAACCAGCTATTGAGGCAGTAGAAAAAGCAGCAGAAGCCAAAATTGACGAGATTAATAAAACTCCAAATGCTACTGATGACGAGAAACAAGCAGCAATCGATAAAGTAAATGCTGATAAGAAAAAAGCTCTTGATGAAATAGCGAAACCTGAAGTTACAACAAAAGAAGCATTAGATACAGCTAAAACAGCTGGTACTACTGCAATCGTAGGAGATAATCCAGTAGTAGCGAAGAAAGATGCAGCAAAAGCAGATGTTGAAACAGCTCGTAAAGCTAAAGAAGATGCAATTAAAGCAAATCCAAATCTAACACAAGCAGAAAAAGATGCAGCTATTGCGAAAAATAATACGGCAGCAGAAGAAGCAACTAAAGCTATCGACTCTGCAACAACAAACGATGCAGTAGATAAAGCTAAGGAAGCTGGTACTGGAGAAATTGCGAAAGTAAACCCAGTAGCAAAAGCAGCAGCTAAGAAAGCAGTTGCGGATGAATTAGCTGAGAAAGAAAAAGCAATCGATGCACGAACTGACTTAACTGACGCAGAAAAAACAGCAGCTAAGGACGATGCAAAAGCGAAAGCAAAAGCAGCAACAGACGCTATTAATGCACAGCCAGATAACGCAGAAACACCAGAAGCAGCAACAACAGCACAAACAGCAGTAAATAATGCTAAAGATAAAGGTGTAGCAGATGTTAAAGCTGTAAACCCAGTAGCGAAAGAAGCAGCTAAGAAAGCAGTTGCGGATGAATTAGCTGAGAAAGAAAAAGCAATCGATGCACGAACTGACTTAACTGACGCAGAAAAAACAGCAGCTAAGGACGATGCAAAAGCGAAAGCAAAAGCAGCAACAGATGCAATCGATGCTCAACCAAGCAACGCAGCAACGCCAGAAGAAGCAGCAACAGCACAAACAGCAGTAAATGGTGCAAAAGATAAAGGTGTAGCAGATGTTAAAGCTGTAAACCCAGTAGCGAAAGAAGCAGCTAAGAAAGCAATCGCAGATGAATTAGCTAAGAAAGAAAAAGCAATCGACGGACGTACTGACTTAACTGATGAAGAAAAAGCAGCAGCTAAGGACGACGCAAAAGCGAAAGCAAAAGAAGCAACAGATGCAATCGATGCTCAACCAAGTAACGCAGCAACACCAGAAGAAGCAGCAGAAGCACAAACAGCAGTAAATGGTGCAAAAGATAAAGGTGTAGTAGATGTTAAAGCTGTAGATCCAGCAGCGGCTAAGAAACCAGAAGCTAAGAAAGCAGTTGATGACGCTCTTAAAGCTAAAGTAGCTGCAATTGACGCACGTGAAGACTTAACTCCAGCAGAAAAACAAACAGCTAAAGATAAAGCAGCAGCAGAAGCTAAGAAAGCAACAGATGCAATCGATGCAGCAACAACAGATGCAGCAGTAGATACAGCTAAAGACGCTGGTACTGGAGCAGTTGAAGCAATCAATCCAGAAGCCAAAGCTAAACCAGAAGCTAAGAAAGCTATTGATGACGCTCTTAAAGCTAAGGAAGACGCAATTGACGCTCGTACAGACTTGACAGATGACGAGAAGAAAGCAGCTAAAGAAGCAGCTAAAGAAGCAGCAGATAAAGCTAAAGCAGCAATTGATGCAGCACCAAGCAATGCAGAAGTAGATAAAGCTAAAGAAGCAGGAACTGGTGAAATTGCAAAAGTTAACCCAGTAGCTAAAGAAGCAGCTAAGAAAGCAGTAGCGGATGAATTAGCTAAGAAAGAAGCAGAAATCGCTGGCCGTAACGATCTCACAGATGAAGAGAAAGCTAAAGCCAAAGAAGAAGCTCAAGCAAAAGCTAAGGAAGCAACAGATGCAATCGATGCTCAACCAAGCAACGCAGAAACACCAGAAAAAGCAGCAGAAGCGCAAACAGCAGTAGATGGTGCTAAAGATAAAGGTGTAGCAGATGTTACAGCAGTAAATCCAGCAGCAACTAAGAAACCAGAAGCTAAGAAAGCAATCGATGACGCTCTTAAAGCTAAGGAAGCAGCAATTGACGCTCGTACAGACTTGACAGATGACGAGAAGAAAGCAGCTAAAGATGCAGCTAAAGATGCAGCAGATAAAGCTAAAGAAGCAATTGATGCAGCACCAAGTGATGCGGAAGTAGATAAAGCTAAAGAAGCTGGTACTGGAGCAGTTGAAGCAATCAATCCAGAAGCCAAAGCTAAACCAGAAGCTAAGCAAGCAATCGATGACGCTCTTAAAGCTAAGGAAGCAGCAATTGACGCTCGTACAGACTTGACAGATGACGAGAAGAAAGCAGCTAAAGATGCAGCTAAAGATGCAGCAGATAAGGCTAAAGAAGCAATTGATGCAGCACCAAGCAATGCAGAAGTAGATAAAGCTAAGGAAGCTGGTACTGGAGCAGTTGAAGCAATCAATCCAGAAGCCAAAGCTAAACCAGAAGCTAAGCAAGCAATCGATGACGCTCTTAAAGCTAAGGAAGCAGCAATTGACGCTCGTACAGACTTGACAGATGACGAGAAGAAAGCAGCTAAAGATGCAGCTAAAGATGCAGCAGATAAGGCTAAAGAAGCAATTGATGCAGCACCAAGCAATGCAGAAGTAGATAAAGCTAAAGAAGCTGGTACTGGTGAAATCGCCAAAGTTAACCCAGTAGCTAAAGAAGCAGCTAAGAAAGCAGTTGCGGATGAATTGAAAGCTAAAGAAGCAGAAATTGCTGGCCGTAACGACCTCACAGATGAAGAGAAAGCTAAAGCCAAAGAAGAAGCTCAAGCGAAAGCTAAGGAAGCAACAGATGCAATCGATGCTCAACCAAGCAACGCAGAAACACCAGAGAAAGCAGCAGAAGCTCAAACAGCAGTAGATGGTGCTAAAGATAAAGGTGTAGCAGATGTTAAAGCTGTAGATCCAGAAGCCAAAGCTAAACCAGTAGCTAAGAAAGCCATCGAAGATAAATTAGCAAAACAATTGGAAGACATTGCTAACACTCCAGATGCTACAGATGATGAGAAGAAAGTTGCAGCAGATGCAGCTAAAGCTCTAGCAGAAGGAGCTAAGAAAGAAATCGATAAAGCTGGAACAGATGCAGAAGTTAAGCAACTTCAAGAAGAAGCTGAAGGTGAAATCGAAAAATCTGTACCTGTTGTAGAAGATAAGCCAAATGCACGTAAAGCAATTGAAGATGAAGCAAAAGCTAAGAAAGAAGCAATTGATGCACGTACAGACTTAACTCCTAAAGCTAAAGAAGATCTTAAAGCTCAAGTAGATGCAATCGCAGATCAAGCTAAGAAATCTGTAGATGCAGCTAAAACATCAGAAGCTGTTGATGGAATTGAAGAGTCAGATAAAGCGGCTATTAAAGCTGTAGGTGAAGTGAATATTCCGGCTGATAAAGTTCTTGTAAATAATCCAAGTGCTTTAACAGATGATGAAAAAGCTAAGGTCTTAGAAGCTGTTAAGAAAGTAAATCCAGATGCTAAAGAAATTACTCAAGACGCAGATGGAAATGTTACTGTTACAACTCCAGATGGGCACAAAGAAATCATCACTCCTGAGCAAGTAGTGAAAACTGCAGCTACAGCAAATGATCCAAAAGCAGGCAACGATATCGTTAAACCAGCGGATAAAGTAGTTGTAAATGATCCAGCTAAGTTGACAGATGCTGAGAAGGAGAAAATTAAAGCAGCAGTTGAAGCTGTAAATCCAAACTCAATTGTAGTAGTTGATGACAAAGGAAATGCTAAAGTTTCAACTCCAGATGGTCAAACACAAGTTATTCCTGTAGAAGAATTAGTACGTACTGTTGAAGATACTAAGAAACCAAATGCAGGTAACGACATCGTTAAACCAGCAGATAAGACTGTAGTAGCAAATCCAGAAAAACTTACAGATACTGAGAAGAAAGCAATCGAAGATAAAGTTAAAGCTGTAAACCCAGATGCAACAGTAGTTGTAGATGACAAAGGAAATACGACAGTCACAACCCCAGAAGGTAAGACAGCCGTAATTCCAGCAGCAGACTTGACGAAAGATCCAGAAACTGCAACTAAACCAAATGCAGGCAACGACATCGTTAAACCAGCAGATAAGACAGCAGTTAAAGATCCAGCTAACTTAACTCCAGAAGAGAAGAAAGCGATCGAAGATAAAGTTAAAGCTGTAAACCC
>NZ_VFSI01000009.1:0-89680 GCF_006385825.1 Streptococcus sp. D2
ATTGTAGACTATATTGATTACTACAACAATAAACGAATTAAGGTAAAACTAAAAGGACTCAGTCCTGTGCAATACAGAACTAAATCCTTCGGATAAATTGATTGTCTAACTTTTTGGGGTCAGTACATGAAAACCTTGATAGTATGCGTTTTATTGTGGGGAAATTTACTTCACTTTCTCCTGAAATTGAGTTTTTGCCCAGCTCCTCTTGATTATTCTACTTGCTCAGGCCAAGCATTCATACCACCTTCTACATTGATAACGTTGAGGCCTTGGGCGCTGAGAAATTGGCAGGCAGAGGCAGAACGTACTCCACCTTGACAGATGACATGGTATTCATGGTTAGGTTTGAGTTCTTTATAGCCTTGCTCCAAGGTACTTAACGGAAGATTTTTGGCACCTGGTGCATGTCCTGCTTGGAATTCATGTGCTTCACGGACATCGATAAGCTCTAAATTTTCATTTTGATATTTTTCATAAAAGTCAGCCATGCTGATACTAGTTTCCATATTCTACTCCTTCTGGCTTAGCCATTTTGTATAGTGAATAAGCGCCGTCAAGGTTTTGGACGGTAAATCCTGCTTGTTTGAGGATACGCTCTGCGATATAGCTGCGCAAACCACTGTGGCAGCTAACGATGTAGGCTTGGTTCTTGTCCAGTTCGTTCAAGCGTTCCCGCAAGCGTTCCCGTAGTTCGTTTAGGGGGATGTGGATGGTATCGACTTTGAGTCGACCACTCTGAAATTCGCCACTTGTCCGTACATCAAGGAATTTCTTTCCCTTAGCTAGTTCGTCTTCGAGTTGGTACCATTGAACATTGTCGCTGAGACCTTCGATAAGATTCAAGGCTGCGTAGCCCAGCATATTGACGGGATCCTTGGCAGAGCCAAATGGTGGCGCATAGGTGAACTCCAATTCTGGCAAGTCAAAGACGGTGAGATTTCCCTTGATAGCAGTTGCCAGGATATCGATTCGTTTGTCAACGCCTTTCTTCCCGACTCCTTGGGCACCGTAGATTTTTCCAGTGGTTGGGTCAAAGAGGAGCTTCAAGGTCATATCAGTAGCGCCTGGATAATAACCAGCGTGGTCTTTCCCACTGACATGAAGGGCCTTGTAAGGAAGTTGATTCATGCTAAGGATACGCTCGCTGAGACCAGTCGAAGCAGCTGTCATATCAAAGGCACGAACGATAGCAGTGCCGATACTTCCCTTGTTTGTACGTTCTAGTCCTGCGATGACGTCTGCCACTTGGCGTCCCTGACGATTGGCAGGAGAAGCGAGAGAGATGAGAGCATCTTGGCCTGTAATCTCTTGCTTGACGACGATGGCATCCCCAACTGCAAAAATATCTTTTTGACTGGTTTCGTAATGTTCATCAACCAGAATCCCACCTCTAAGTCCCAGTTCAATCCCCGCAGTTTTGGCCAGTCTATTTTCAGGTTCAACACCGACAGAAAGGATGGTGAGATCAGAAGTGATCTTTTGACCGTTTTCGAGAACGATGACTTTTCCTTGGTCTTCAAATCGAGTCGCAGACTGAGAAGTGATAACGCGAACGCCGTTTTTAACCAATTCTGCTTGGACAAAGGCTGCCATTTCTTGATCTAATGATGGTAAGACATGGGGTGCTTTCTCAACAATAGTAACTTGCAGGCCGCGTTTCGCCAGATTTTCAGCCATTTCAAGCCCGATAAAGCCTACACCGATAACGACAGCTTCTTTTGGATAATTGTCCAAGGCTGCCATAATTTCATCGAGATCGGGAACATTGCGGAGCGTGTAGGCATTCTTAGCTTCTGCCAAACCTTCAATGGCAGGAACAAATGGTTTAGCTCCTGGGGAGAGGATCAACTTGTTGTAGCTTTCTGTGAATTCCTGCCCATCATGTCGTACCGTCACAGTGTGTTCTTCTGGCGAAATCTGGATGACCTCGTGAAATGGTCGCACATCGAGATTAAAGCGTGCCTTGAGACTTTCAGGAGTTTGGACCAATAAACTATCACGGTTTGCAATTTCTCCTGAAACATAGTAAGGAAGCCCGCAGTTTGCAAAGGAAACAAAGGGATCTTTCTCAAAAATAGTGATTTCAGCGTCTTCCATGAGACGTCTGAGACGGGTTGCTGCTGACATTCTGCCTGCAACTCCCCCGACAATGATAATTTTCATTGATTTTCTCCTTTATGCTTCTAGATGACTTTTCCTGTCCAAGAGCTCATACCGCCTCGGACATTGATGACATCGTAGCCTTTTTTCTTTAGCTTTTTAGCAGCCATCTTACTACGCACACCAGAATGACAAATGACATAAAGTGTTTCTTTTGTTGTTGGTGTGTAGGAACCAATTTCGGTCAGAGGAACATTCTTGGCATTTTTGATATGACCTCTACGAAATTCCATTGGCGTCCGAACATCTAGTAGCTGAATTGGTTCCTTGAGTTTAGCTTCTAACTCGCTGGTAGAAATACTGTCAATTTTTGTAAATAAGTGAAACATAGGCACCTCCGAATATACCCTTATGGGGTATATTAAACCATGAAGTCAAGCTTTTGTCAAGCAAGTTGTTTTGACTTGGTGGAGATTGGTTGCGATTGTATTGTTTTTCTCCTCAGTTCCTCAGCTTCCTCCTTGACACTCGGTCAGCTTTTGATACAATAGTACAAAATCAGAGGAGGTGGGTTATGATTCAGAAACATGCGATTCCTATCTTAGAGTTTGATGAAAATCCTCAGGCGGTCATCATGCCCAATCACGAGGGGCTGGACTTGCACTTGCCAAAGAAGTGTGTCTATGCTTTTTTAGGTGAGGAGATTGACCGCTATGCTAGGGAAGTAGGGGCGGACTGTGTCGGCGAATTCGTTTCAGCCACCAAGACCTATCCAGTCTATGTCGTTAACTACAAGGGCGAGGGAATTTGTCTGGCTCAGGCACCTGTTGGCTCCGCTCCAGCAGCCCAGTTTATGGATTGGTTGATTGGCTATGGTGTGGAGCAGATTATTTCCACTGGAACCTGTGGTGTGCTAGCTGATATAGAAGAAAACGCCTTTCTAGTCCCTGTTCGCGCTCTGCGAGATGAAGGAGCTAGTTATCACTATGTGGCAGCTTCTCGTTATATGGAAATTCAGGCAGAGGCTATTGCTGCCATTGAGCAAGTTTTGGAAGCCAGAGGGATTCCTTATGAAGAAGTCGTGACCTGGACGACAGACGGTTTTTACCGAGAAACGGCTGAAAAGGTGGCCTATCGCAAGGAAGAAGGCTGTGCTGTTGTGGAGATGGAGTGTTCTGCGCTTGCGGCAGTAGCCCAACTGCGTGGGGTTCTCTGGGGAGAATTGTTGTTCACAGCTGATTCCTTAGCAGACTTGGACCAGTACGATAGTCGTGACTGGGGTTCAGAAGCTTTCGAGAAGGCCTTGGAACTCTGCCTTGAGATAACTTCTCAGATATAGCTACTCTCCTTCTTTTTATGGTACAATGGATGTATGTTATTCAAATTATTTGTTAAAAAAATTGAAAGAGCCTTGGGCGGACTTTCGCCCGCTCGTCGAATTTTTCTGAGTTTCGCTGGAGTTATTTTGATAGGCTCTCTTCTTTTGAGTTTGCCTTTTGTTCAGGCGAGTGGTTCGCAGGCTACTTATTTTGACCATCTTTTTACGACGGTGTCCATGGTCTGTGTGACTGGCCTTTTTACGCAACCAGTGGCTACTACCTATAATGTCTGGGGGCAGTTGATTTGTATGCTTTTGATACAGATTGGTGGTCTGGGGCTCATGACCTTTATCGGGGTCTTTTATATTCAGGGGAAGCAAAAACTCAGTCTTCGCAGTCGTGAAACCATTCAGGAGAGTTTTAGTTACGGGGAAACTCGGTCGCTGAAGGCCTTTATGCGCTCCATCTTTTTGACGACTTTTCTGGTGGAGGGCTTGGGTGCCTTTCTACTAAGTTTCCGTTTTATTCCTGAGTTCGGCTGGGGAAGAGGCATTTTTACCTCTATCTTTTTAGCCATTTCAGCTTTTTGTAATGCTGGTTTTGATAATTTCGGCAGTAGCAGTTTAGTAGCTTTTCAGACGGATCCCTTGATCAATCTAGTCATTGCTGGTTTGATTATCACAGGTGGTCTTGGCTTTATGGTTTGGTTTGACTTGGCAACCCAGTTTGACAAGAAGAAAAAACGTCGTCTTCGTTTCCACACCAAGCTGGTCCTCTTCTTGACTGCAGGCATTTTGCTGTTTGGGACAGTATCTACACTCTTTACGGAGTGGCACAATCCAGGAACGATTGGCAATCTCAGTGTTCCAGAGAAAGTGCTGGTTAGCTTTTTCCAAACCGTTAGCATGAGAACGGCCGGTTTTGCTTCTATTGACTATACTCAAGCTCGGCCTGTGACCTTGTTTATCTATATCCTACAGATGTTTCTGGGTGGAGCGCCTGGAGGGACGGCTGGGGGTCTCAAGATTACGACTTTCTTTGTCTTATTGGTCTTTGCTCGTAGTGAATTGTTGGGCTTACCTCATGCTAATGTTGCGCAGAGAACCATTGAGGCTCGAACAGTCCAAAAATCCTTTAGTGTCTTCATTATCTTTTTGATGACCTTCTTGTTGGGCTTGATGTTGTTGGGAATTACAGCAGAAGGAACACCGCGATTTATTTACCTCATGTTTGAGACCATTTCCGCCCTTGCGACAGTTGGGGTAACGGCAAATCTGACGCCAGAATTGGGCAAGTTAGCTCTCAGCATTGTCATGGTGCTCATGTTTATTGGCCGTATCGGTCCCTTGACCTTGCTGGTTAGTCTAGCTGACTACCAGCCTGATAAGAAAGATTTGATTCAGTATATGAAAGCAGATATTAGTATTGGATAAGAAAGGAAGAACGATGTCAGATCGTACGATTGGAATTTTAGGCTTGGGGATTTTCGGGAGTAGTGTCCTGACAGCCCTAGCCAAGCAAGATATGAATATTATTGCCATTGATGACCACGCAGAGCACATCAATCAATTTGAGCCTGTTTTGGCGCGTGGAGTTGTGGGCGATATTACAGATGAGGAACTCCTCAGAACTGCAGGAATTGATACCTGTGATACGGTTGTAGTGGCAACAGGGGAAAATCTAGAGTCGAGTGTGCTTGCAGTCATGCATTGTAAGAGTTTGGGGGTACCAAGGGTTATTGCCAAGGTCAAAAGCCAGACAGCTAAGAAGGTGCTAGAAAAAATCGGTGCTGACTCGGTGATTTCACCTGAGTATGAAATGGGGCAGTCTCTAGCGCAGACCATTCTCTTTCATAACAATGTTGATGTCTTTCAGCTGGATAAAAATGTGTCTATCGTGGAGATGAAAATTCCGAGTGTTTGGGCAGGTCAAAGCCTGAGCCAGCTGGATCTACGTGGCAAATACAACCTCAATGTCCTAGGATTTCGTGAACAAGAAAATTCACCACTGGATGTCCAGTTTGGCCCTAATGATCTCTTGAGGGCAGATGCCTATATCTTGGCGGTCATTAACAACCAGTATCTAGATGACTTGGCAGAATTAAATTCGTAAGGAGGGGGATCCCCTCTTTTTTGATGTCCAAGATAGGAAATTGGGAGAACACCTTGTATTCCAGTAAAAGTCCTTCAAAAGCTGGACTTTATGGTAGAATAGAAAGAAGTGACAAGAGAGAGTAATACTCTTCGAAAATCTCTTCAAACCACGTCAACGTCGCCTTTCTGTAGGTATGGTTACTGACTTTGTCAGTTCTATCCACAACCTCAAAACAGTGTTTTGAGCTGACTTCGTCAGTTCTATCTGCAACTTCAAAGCAGTGCTTTGAGCTGACTTCGTCAGTTCTATCTGCAACTTCAAAGCAGTGCTTTGAGCAACCTGCGGCTAGTTTCCTAGTTTGCTCTTTGATTTTCATTGAGTATAAGAAAAAATCAGTCCCCTAAAGGAGTAGATTATGAAGTTATTGTCTATCGCCATCCCTAGCTATAATGCTGCAGCCTATCTTCATTACTGTGTGGAGTCGCTAGTGATTGGTGGTGAGCAAGTTGAGATTTTGATTATCAATGACGGGTCTCAGGACCAGACTCAGGAAATCGCTGAGCGTTTAGCCAGCAAGTATCCTAGCATCGTTAGAGCCATCTATCAGGAAAATAAAGGCCATGGCGGTGCCGTCAATCGCGGCTTAGCGGAGGCTTCTGGTCGTTATTTTAAAGTAGTTGATAGTGATGACTGGGTGGATCCTCGTGCTTACCTAAAGATTCTTGAAACCTTGCAGGAACTAGAGAGTGAAGGTCAAGAAGTGGATGCCTTTGTGACCAATTTTGTCTATGAAAAGGAAGGTCAGTCTCGTAAGAAGAGTATGAGTTACGAGTCAGTCTTGCCTGTCCAGCAGATTTTTGGCTGGGATCAGGTCGGAAATTTCTCAAAAGGCCAGTATATCATGATGCACTCGCTGATTTATCGGACAGATTTGTTGCGAGCGAGTCAGTTCCAATTGCCTGAGCATACTTTTTATGTCGATAATCTCTTTGTCTTTACCCCCCTTCAGCAGGTCAAGACCATGTACTATCTGCCTGTCGATTTCTATCGTTATTTGATTGGGCGTGAGGACCAGTCTGTCAATGAGCAAGTGATGATTAAGCGTATTGACCAGCAACTAAAGGTCAATCGACTCTTGGTAGACCAGCTTGATTTATCTAAAATAAGCCACCCAAAAATGCGAGAGTATCTGCTGAATCATATTGAAATCACGACGGTGATTTCCAGTGCCCTGCTTAACCGAGCTGGAACAGCAGAGCATCTTGCCAAAAAACGGGAGCTGTGGACCTATATTCAGCAGGAAAATCCAGAGGTTTTTCAGGCTATCCGCAAGACCATGTTGAGCCGTTTGACCAAACATTCGGTCTTGCCAGCTCGCAAACTTTCCAATGTCGTCTATCAAATCACCAAGTCTGTTTATGGATTTAATTAATATAAGTATTTTATAAGAGGGATTTAAGAAAAATTTTAACTTTTTCTTAATCCTTTTTAATTTTAGGAGATTATACTAGAGTCATCAAATAAAGAAAAACTCTAAGGAGAATCCTATGAAATTCAATCCAAATCAAAGATATACTCGTTGGTCTATTCGCCGTCTTAGTGTCGGTGTTGCCTCAGTTGTTGTGGCCAGTGGCTTCTTTGTCCTAGTTGGGCAACCAAGTTCTGTGCGTGCCGATGTGGTCAATCCGACCCCTGCTCAAGTTGTACCAGACGCAACTTCGGTGAGTGAAAAGAGCGACTTACCAGCAGAGGTTCTCAAGAAAGCAGTTGATGTAGCTCTGCCTTCAGAACAGGTAGACTCAACACCTAAAGCAAGTTTGGATGCTACAAGCTCTCCAGAAAAAGTGAATGTAGCTGATAAAGACCAAGTAGTAGCACCAAAAGAAGAAGTGCAAGCAAAACCAGAATCTAAGAAAGAAACAGAAGATGCGCTTAAACCTGTGACAAATCCTGCGCCTACAGTTTCTGGACAAGACCGTGAAGCAAATGAAGCGCAACCAGCAACCACCCCAGCTGAAGTGCAAAAGGGCGTGGCTGACAATACCAAAGACACAGTAGATGTTCCAGCTACTTACTTGGATAAAGCCAACTTCCCAGGCCCATTCACAGCTGGTGTCAATCAAGTTATTCCATACGAATTCTTCGCTGGTGACGGTATGTTAACACGCCTTATCTTGAAAGCATCCGACAAGGCCCCATGGTCAGATAATGGTTCAGCTAAAAATCCAGCTCTCCCACCAGTAGAAAACTTGGGCAAAGGTCTCTATTTCTATGAAGTAGATTTGGCTGGTACTCAAGGTAAATCAGATAAAGAGCTTCTTGACCTCTTGAAACAAAACGGCACTCAAAGCTATAAAGCTACTATCAAGGTATACGGTGCTAAAGACGGTAAGGCTGATTTGAGCAATCTCGTAGCGACTAAAGATTTGGATGTCAACTTGAATGGCTTGACTACTCCAGCTGAAGTCCAAAAAGGCGTGGCTGATAACACTAAAGACACAGTAGACGTTCCAGCTACTTACCTAGACAAAGCCAACTTCCCAGGCCCATTCACAGCCGGTGTCAACCAAGTTATTCCTTACGAATTCTTCGCTGGTGACGGTATGTTGACTCGTCTTATCTTGAAGGCTTCAGACAAGGCTCCATGGTCAGATAACGGTTCAGCTAAAAATCCAGCTCTTCCACCAGTAGAGAAACTGGGCAAAGGCCTCTACTTCTATGAAGTGGATTTGGCCGGCACTCAAGGAAAATCAGATAAAGAACTTCTTGACCTCTTGAAGCAAAACGGCACTCAAAGTTATAAAGCTACAATCAAAGTTTACGGTGCTAAAGACGGCAAGGCCGATTTGAGCAATCTCGTAGCGACAAAAGATTTGGATGTCAACTTGAATGGTTTGACTACTCCAGCTGAAGTTCAAAAAGGTGTGGCCGACAATACCAAAGACACAGTAGACGTTCCAGCTACTTATCTAGATAAAGCTAACTTCCCAGGCCCATTCACAGCTGGTGTTAACCAAGTTATTCCATATGAATTCTTCGCCGGAGACGGTATGTTAACCCGCCTTATCTTGAAAGCATCCGACAAGGCTCCATGGTCAGACAATGGTTCAGCTAAAAATCCAGCTCTTCCACCAGTAGAGAAATTGGGCAAAGGTCTTTACTTCTATGAAGTAGATTTGGCTGGCACTCAAGGTAAATCTGATAAAGAGCTGCTTGACCTCTTGAAACAAAACGGAACTCAAAGTTACAAGGCAACTATCAAAGTTTACGGTGCTAAAGACGGCAAGGCCGATTTGAGCAATCTCGTAGCGACAAAAGATTTGGATGTCAACTTGAATGGTTTGACTACTCCAGCTGAAGTTCAAAAAGGTGTGGCCGACAATACCAAAGACACAGTAGATGTTCCAGCTACTTACTTGGATAAGGCCAATTTCCCAGGTCCGTTCACAGCCGGCGTCAACCAAGTTATCCCATATGAATTCTTCGCTGGTGACGGTATGTTGACTCGTCTTATCTTGAAAGCATCTGACAAGGCCCCATGGTCAGATAATGGTTCAGCTAAAAATCCGGCCCTTCCACCAGTGGAAAAATTGGGCAAAGGCCTTTACTTCTACGAAGTAGACTTGGCAGGAACTCAAGGCAAATCAGATAAAGAACTTCTAGACCTCTTGAAACAAAACGGCACTCAAAGCTACAAGGCAACTATCAAGGTATACGGTGCCAAAGATGGCAAGGCGGATTTGAGCAACCTCGTAGCGACTAAGGATTTGACAGTGAACTTGCATGGACATCAGTCTCTGATTCCGATGCAGTCAGGTTTCGACCCCTCTTCTAATGGTTCAGCTATGCCGGCTCCAATGATGAATAGTCATCAAGATGCGTCTAAGATGAACTCTCAAATGCCAAGTGCTCATCAAGATGATATGAAATCTAAAATGCCAGCTGCTAGTCAGGATAAGATGATGCCTAGCAAAGAGCAGGACAAAACCATGAATGCTAGCCAGCCTATGGCAACACCAAGCATGAAACAAGATCAAGCTCCAGCAGCCTCAAGCAAAATGTCTGATGAAGGCAAGATGGCATCTACTAACAAGGTATCAAGTCCAATGATGGCTGCTCAAATGAAAGACCAAAAAGACATGCTTCCATATACTGGTGAAGTCCAAACATCAATGGCTACTCTTGGATTCTTTGGATTAGCCTTGGCCGGCCTGCTAGGTGGACTCGGTTTGAAAGCTAAAAAAGAGGAAAATGACTAGTCTAGCTACAGACTTTCTATCTAGGATTTGAAAAATTCAGATATCGATTAGAATGTTCGTAAAGAGATTAAAATAGTGTTATACTATTGTGGTATAGCACTGTTTTTTTCAAAGGAGAGACAGATGGGAAAGACAATTTTACTCGTTGACGACGAGGTAGAAATCACAGATATTCATCAACGTTATCTGGTTCAGGCAGGATATCAGGTTTTGGTGGCTCATGATGGAGTAGAGGCCTTAGAAATCTTCAGGCGAAAAGCGATTGATTTGATTATTACAGATATCATGATGCCTCGGATGGATGGTTATGATTTGATTAGTGAGGTTCAGTATCAATCTCCGGATCAGCCTTTTCTCTTTATCACGGCTAAAACCAGTGAGCAGGATAAAATTTACGGCCTAAGCTTGGGGGCAGATGATTTTATTGCCAAGCCCTTTAGCCCTCGTGAGCTGGTTTTGCGTGTCCACAATATCTTGCGTCGCCTTCATCGTGGAGGTGAGACAGAGGTCGTCAGTCTCGGGGATTTACGGATGAATCACGGTAGTCATGAGGTCCAAGTCGGAGATGTGGCGCTTGATTTGACCGTCAAATCCTTCGAACTTCTATGGCTTTTAGCCAGCAATCCAGAGCGCGTTTTCTCCAAGACAGACCTCTATGAAAAGGTCTGGCAGGAAGACTATGTAGATGATACCAATACCTTGAATGTTCATATTCATGCTCTTCGACAGGAGTTGGCTAAACATGCTAGCGCAGAAACACCGACCATCAAAACTGTCTGGGGCTTGGGCTACAAAATTGAGAAAGCACGAGGTAGTTAATGAAATTAAAAAGTTATATTTTAGTGGGGTATATCATTTCAACACTCCTAACGATTATCGTGGTTTTTTGGGCTGTTCAAAAAATGCTGATTGAGAAAAGCGAGATTTACTTTCTGCTTGGAATGACCATCGTTGCCAGCCTTGTCGGTGCTGGGATTAGTCTATTTCTCCTATCGCCGGTATTTACTTCGTTGGGCAAACTCAAGGAACATGCCAAGCGGGTAGCGGACAAGGACTTTCCATCAAATCTAGAGGTTCAAGGTCCTGTAGAATTTCAGCAATTAGGTCAAGCTTTTAATGAAATGTCCCATGATTTGCAGGCGACCTTTGATTCCTTGGAAGAAAGCGAACGAGAAAAGGGCTTGATGATTGCCCAGTTGTCGCATGATATCAAGACCCCCATCACTTCGATTCAAGCGACGGTAGAAGGGATTTTGGATGGGGTTATCAAGGAAGGAGAACAGGACCATTATCTAGCAACCATTGGGCGCCAGACGGAAAGACTCAATAAACTGGTTGAAGAGTTGAATTTTTTGACTCTAAATACAGCTAGAAATCAGGTGGAAACTACCAGCAAAGACAGCATTTTTCTGGATCAGCTCTTGATTGAGTGCATGAGTGAATTTCAGTTCTTGATTGAGCAGGAAGAGCGAGATGTTCATTTACAGGTAATCCCAGAGTCTGCCCGGATTGAGGGAGATTATGCCAAACTTTCTCGTATCTTGGTGAATCTGGTCAATAACGCTTTTAAATACTCTGCTCCAGGAACCAAGCTGGAAGTGGTGGCTAAGCTGGAGAAAAACCAGCTTTCAATCAGTGTGACCGATGAAGGGCAGGGAATTGCCCCAGAGGACTTGGAGAATATTTTCAAACGCCTTTATCGTGTCGAAACTTCGCGTAACATGAAAACAGGTGGTCATGGTCTTGGTCTTGCGATTGCGCGTGAATTGGCCCATCAATTGAGTGGAGAAATCAGAGTTAGCAGTCAGTACGGACTAGGAAGCACCTTTACCCTCGTTCTCAATCTCTCTGGCAGTGAAAATAAAGCTTAAAACCCCTTTACAAATTCAGCCATTCATGGTAAAATGAATTTTGTGTGAAATATCAGCAGGAAAGCATGAAGCTCGTCAACAGGTGTCTTATGATAAGTAACCTTGGCTGTTTAGGCGAAGGGCATCTGCACGAATCAGGGCTTTCTAAGTGACTATTTCCACCGAAATATTATTTATATCAGGAGGACATTCACATGTCACGTTATACAGGACCATCTTGGAAACAAGCTCGTCGCCTTGGCCTTTCACTTACAGGTACAGGTAAAGAATTGGCACGTCGTAACTACGTACCAGGACAACACGGACCAAACAACCGTTCTAAATTATCAGAATACGGTTTGCAATTGGCTGAAAAACAAAAACTTCGTTTCACTTACGGTGTAGGTGAAAAACAATTCCGTAACTTGTTCGTACAAGCTACAAAAATCAAAGGCGGAATCCTAGGTTTCAACTTCATGCTTCTTTTGGAACGTCGTTTGGATAACGTTGTTTACCGTCTTGGTCTTGCGACTACTCGTCGTCAAGCTCGTCAATTCGTAAACCACGGTCACATCCTTGTTGACGGAAAACGCGTTGATATCCCATCATACCGCGTAACTCCAGGTCAAGTGATCTCAGTTCGTGAAAAATCATTGAAAGTTCCAGCTATCCTTGAAGCAGTAGAAGCTACTCTTGGACGTCCAGCATTCGTATCATTCGACGCTGAAAAATTGGAAGGTTCATTGACTCGCTTGCCAGAACGCGACGAAATCAACCCAGAAATCAACGAAGCACTTGTCGTTGAATTCTACAACAAAATGCTTTAATTTTAAGAAATATCTTACAGAAAGCCTACAACAGTGGGCTTTTTGCTTTGTCTTAAAATGTTGATTTCTGGGTTTGTCCCCCTTTTTGTCCCCCTTCACAAAGAACTAACAGCTTTCTCATAAAATGAGACGGCTGTTTTTGCTTTTTCTTTGGAGAGATGACTGTAAGTGTCCATAGTCATAGCTAATGTAGAATGACCTAGACGGTGTTGTAATTCTTTATATGGTATTCCAGAGTTTAGCAAGAGACTAGCGTGTGTGTGTCTAAAACCATGGAATCCAATATTAGGTACACCAGCATGTTTGAAACGTGTGTTTAAACGAGTTGATAGTGTTTTATTGTTTGGGTATTTATGAATAAAATCTGAGAAGACAACAGTTTCAGTCCGACCAAGTTTCCAAGCTTCTTGCCTTTGTCTTTTTTGATACATTTTTAAGACCTCTATAGTTTGTAGGTCAATATCAATTGTGCGATAACTTGCCTCAGACTTTGGGCTGTTAATCTCACCTAAATGGTTTAGTGTTTTTGTAATATTCACAGTTGCATTATGTAGGTCAATATCTGACCAGTGTAGAGCTAAGGCTTCATTAATACGGCAACCAGTAGCAAGAAGAAACTTATACAAAGTAATTTCATAGATATTTCTATATATTGCTAAGTTAGCCTCTTCCAAATAACTGAGAAATTGCTTTAACTCTAAGTTATTAAAGTGCTTGACTTTGTTTCTACCCTTTTTTATTTTACGAGGAAGAATAACTTCACGAGCTGGATTTATATCAATAATCTGCATTGTCACAGCATATTGTAGGATACGTTTATTTAGCGCGTGAATTTTATCATAGTGTAGAAATGCGCCTTCTTCTCTTTTGTTAGCACGTAGAGCTAGTTGATTAACAATGCGTTGGATAGTTGGAGTGGTTAACTTATCTAACCTATAAGAACCAAATAGAGGAATCAAATGGTTAGCTAGTAGTCGTTTTACTGAATCTTGTGTATTTGGTTTTACTGTGTGTTGATAGCTTTCCCACCATAATTGAGCTACTTCTTCATAGCTTGTTAGTGGAATGGTTTCCTTCTTAGTAGAGCCATTATTTTGGAATTCGGCTTTAGCTAATTGAGCTTTTTTCTTCAATTCAGTTTTAGTTCTAGCTGTCAGATTAGCCTTTATTTTTTTTCCTGTGAGTTTATCTACTCCTAAGTATACTTTTGCACGATATACAGTGTCACCGTTTTGTTTCTTGATTTCTGCTATTTTCATTTCTTAACCTTTCTAACATCAGTAGGCAAGCTGTAAAAGGTTATGAAAAATAGTTATTATGATTTGTGTCTAGAACGAATACCTTCAATTAGTATTTGTAGAGCGGTTAAGTCTTCAGTTGTGAGTGCTTGACCATCAATAGTTATTTTTACATTCTTTCTAAAGATATAATCAAGGTTGATTTTAATATTTTCTCCATTGATAATATCGTGGCTAATATCTTTGTATGTTTTTAACTTTGAGAATATGGATTTATCATTTCTTAATTCAATTAAATCTTTTAAAAGTTGCTTCTCTTTATCGTTATGAACTGAATTCATGTTGATATTTTTGATTATATCACCAATATAAGTGCTAGCCAATGTTTTATATTCAATGCAGTATTCATCGAACTCTAATCCATCTTGTTCGCATTTTTCTTTTATAGAGAGTGAAGCAATGCTTTCAGTAATATCAATGAGTTTAGTTAAACTGGGAATCTTTTTCCCATTTTCAATTTGTGAGATATAAGACTGTGATACTTTTAGGTCTTCAGCAAGGCTCTTAGTAGTTACATCGCCTTCTGTGCGGCATTTTTTAAGATATGCTCCTATCATATTTAACCTCCGTTTAATAACTTTAGTAATATTTTAGCACAAAACTCTTGACATGTAAATAAAAAACTGATAAAATGCAAAACATAACCTAAGTTAATTAACTTAGTTAAGTAGGTAAGCTGTAATAGTTATGAGAGGATAGTTGTGCACAAATAGGAAAGAAAGGAGATATATGTATAGTATACCACAAGGGATATTATCTAAGGAAGCAGAACTAGCATTATTGGAGAGGATTGAGCATTTAATAAATGATTATCTATCACATGCAATGCTTTCACCTCATAGTGACTCGTTTGGCTTGATACAACAGAAAGAGTTAATCAAAGAACTAGGTATTAGTTTAGTAACTCTGCATGAATGGGAGCGTTTGGGGTTAACCCGATACTGTCCACCAATAGAAGGAACTCGCAAAGTTTTCTATAAGAAATCAGATGTTATGAAGTTTCTTTCAATTACTAATAAGGAGTGAATACATTGTATGAAAAGAAAATAAACACAATTGAAAAATTCTATGATTTCTTGAAATACATAGGAATTTATAACCATGTTGAATCACAGATTCAATTGCTCAAATACACTATACAGTGTGATGTTTATAAACGAAAGGAACATGAATATGTCATTAATTAAGATTAAAGCAAAAGATTCTGTATTAGAATCTGACTATGAATTTGAAACTTATCCTGAGAATGCTATTCAATCTTTTGATAACTCTACTCCAATAGATAAATATAAGGATACATGGCGAATATATAAAGATGAGGTAATTGATTCTAACCCACATACAGATGTTTCAGATAAAGAGAAGCAGAAAAAGAGAAAACCTCCTTTTCATATTATGGCAGAATTCTTAATGGCTCATCTCATTGTGGTTAGTATAGCTGAAATAGAGGATGCTGGGGAAGGTAGCTTATTTGTGTATAATCCAAAAGAGGGGATTTATCAACCTGCTTGGGATATAGTTCCTAAATTAGTAAGAAGATTAGAACCTTCTTTTAGGAGTGCTGATATAAACGAGATTATTTGTGCACTAAGTTGTAGCTGTAAAAATGTAAGTATATATCAAGGTTTACGTTACATAGCTTTAGGGAATTGTATTTATGATACTTATTATCGGTATGGAATGAAATACAGTCCTTCAATTGTGTTTACACATAAGGTACAAGTAAATTATAATTCAGAAGCAAATTCTCCAGTATTAGGTGGTTGGTCTATTGATTCTTGGTTAGCTGAACTGTTTAATAATGATGCTGAACTAATTCACTTAGCATGGCAAACAATTTTGGCAGTGATACGTGGTTATGCTGACGAGAGAATTATTTGGCTGATTGGAAAAGGAGGAACAGGTAAGGGTAGTTTCCAGGAGTTGCTAATTAACTTAGTAGGTAGGAGTAACACAGCCTCCATGAAACTAACTGAATTAGATGGTAGAAACCGTTTTGCCACTTCACAGTTAATAGGTAAACACTTAGTTATTGGAGATGATAATCCTATTGATAAGGTGATAACAGACCCTTCTACTATGTTTTCTCTAGTTACTCATGATATTGTCACAATCGAAAAGAAAGGCAAACAGGCCTATTCTGCTCGACTTACTCCTGTGATTGTTCAATCATCTAATCGATTGATTAAGATTCAAGGAGACAAAGAAGCTATAGCAAGAAGAACTTTCATACTTCCCTTCGTTTCTGAATTTAACAAAGATGGTTACAAGAGAGAAATAAAGCAGGTTTATCTAAAACGTCAGGATGTATTAGAATATGTATTGCAAAATGCATTAGAATATGATATCAGTGATGGATTCAAGGATATCAGTCACCACCCTGCTATCAAGGAAATTCATGGGAAGTCTATGACAAGTGTTGAACAGTTTTCATCTTATCTGTTTAGTCGTGTGAAATCTACTTTCTTGCCGAATTCATTTATGCTATGGGCATATAAACAATTCTGTGAAGGAAATGGTTTAGAACGAGAAACTAAGGAAGTCTTTCACAAAGAATTAAAAGATGCACTTCCAACAAACTGGGTATTTAAGCCAACATTATCTAGTTGTAAATATTTTGATGAGAGTGATTCGGTTCCTTTTGTTCATTCTAAGCCCTTCAGTTTAGATACCACAAAGAGGCATAAAGGGTATGTAATGAAGTCATGCTCTTGATACACTTGAAACAGTAAATTCCATTTCTATTTTCAATTTTATTTGTTTTATTTATCCTAAGAAGTTAGAAATTAGTGTATCAAGTGTATCATTCTAGAGATATACAAAGTGTGAACGACTAGCTCGCCATGAGCGAAAGCAAAGGAGTGAAACACTTTGTTAAGTACCAAATACGCCTAATTTATTCCATGGTCTAATTGACAGCAAGAAACAAGGCACTCTCGTACAAATGAACTGTCCATCCGAAAAACTAAAGCCTTTCGTCTGAGACGTTCTTAGCGTACTTTGTGCCTACTTACTGTCAATTTGCTTTCACGGCATAAAGGCGTATGCTTATGAGATAAATTAGAGAATAAAAATAGCTATTTAAAGAGGTTTTACATTATAGAATTTCATGTTTTTGTAGTGTTGACTTGATTCAGCTATCAGTTTTTACTGTACAATAGTATCAATTTCTCTCTCTGTGTTTGTGGTTAGTAATGCGCGTGATAATGGGATTTCTAAGGGTCGATTAAAAAATAGAATAGTAATGGATGTATGTGAATTTTGCTATTCACCGATTAACTCTCTATATCAAAAATGTGTTAGTAATGTGGAATTGTCTGAAGGAGGTTCATGTGATATAAAGGATATACAAAATCCCTGCAATTACTCATTGCAGGGATTTTCAGATGTTAAGGTATATTTTATAAGTAGAGTCAATTTTGATTTAGTCTGTTTTATAAAATACCTGTTCGGAGCTATTTGGAGGAGTTTGTCCAGCTATAATTCTATTTTTACTTAAGTCAGAATCAACCCACTTTATAGTAATACCAATTGGATAAATATCTATTCCATGTCCTGTAGGTCCTGTACGGACATCAAACCCTATAATTCCTTCGTTTGAAATCCCTGCTTTATGTATCTGCCCCCCTTTTACTAAACCATTCTTATTAAACACTATTTCATGTCCTAGGTCATTCCTCCAAGTACCGGCTATACTAGAGTAGTCTCCATGTAGAATAGCCTGTGTATCAATTTCTTGTGTTGTATTTTCTGTGTGCTTTTCTGCTGTGGGAGTCGTGATAAGTGTGGCATCAGTAGCAACCCAGAATTGAAATTTTTCAGAGTCTTCCATGATTTTGACTGTGAAAGTAACGGTTGCTCCTTCTTTCCATCCTTCAATCATAGATTTCTTTATTTGTACTTGTACACCAGTTATAGGAGCATTACTAGCTTTTACCCAAATAGTATGGTATGTATCTAGAGCTTTAAAATGTCCTACGTATGCTTCCCAAAATTTTTGTCGTGTTAGTTCTGCTGTGAAGCGGTATAGTTGACCAGTTTTTAACCTACCATCATTTTCCATGTCTCGAAGCTCTTCGGCTGTCGTGTCTATTATACTATCTTCAGTTGAGCTAGAGCTTGTGGTAGATGTGCTGGATGAAGAGCTGGATGATGTAGAGGAACTAGAAGTAGTAGATGAGATTTGTTGTGAAGAGTGGTTATCTACTTTTTCTATATTTTCATTTAGATGTCTAAAGAATAAAAAAGTAGCTCCTATAATGGTAAGAAGTAGAAGTGTAATTGAGGATATAAGAATCCAAAGCTTGTTGCTCTGTGGTAGAAGACAAACTATTACGTGATTCTGATTTTGATAGACTTCAACAATATCGTTCACTTTAGGATGAAAAGTTAACTCATTGATAGGAACATTTAGAGTCTCATTTGTGTGGAGTCGAATGATAATATGTGTATCTGAAATGTGAATAATTTGGTTATGTCTTTTATTTTTCATGCAGTATTAGTTTTCGTACATATAGGCAACCATGAGAGGAAGTGTTTTTGTGGCTTTGAAGACCGTTTCATAACTTTGTCTTCCTTTTACTAGTCCGTATAAGGTTATATGGTCATCTTCGGCTATAACTCTATTGTTGTATTCGGAAGGAATAGAAACCAAAATAATTTTATCATAGTCATCATTTATGGCTACACGCAGTGTGTAGGCTTTCCCATCTTCCATAGCTTGTAAAACTTTCCCATATACTCTTACTTTAGTATCTACGGCTATTTCATCATGATTCCACTTGTTATAGTCTACTTCACCATAATTTGCTTTATCATTATCTACAGTAATCTTAGGTTTTGATGGTACTGAGGATGATGAACTAGAGCTACTCTCTCTAGATGATGAAGGTGTAGTAGAGCTACTTGCCTTTAAAGAGGATGAGGAGTTAGAACTATTTTGTGATGTAGTATTTCTTGAAACTGTCGTTGGTGTCTTTTCTGTAAACTTTTCTACAAAACCAAATGCCATAAATGACAAAATCACACATACAAGAGCGATAATAAAACATTTGAAAGAAATGTCCTTATTTACTTTACTTTTTTTAATAGATGAAATTATTAGAAATGCAAGATTTAATAAGCACATTATAGTCGACTCAAGTACAACTAGGGCTATGGTTTCCTGATAACCTAGATATATTGAACAAATTACAGTGATAATAGCTATAATTATTACTAAAACTAGATTTATATGTGCGACTAATGATAGTCTTTCAGAAATACTTTTTTTCACTTTGCTAATTTTATTTTTACTATCAATCTTTATAACAATATCACCATAAACCTCGACATAATCCCCTATACTAGGTTCAAAGTCACAAGATTCAATAGGAATTTCCTTTAAACTTCCATCTTCATAACCTATATAAACTGTAGCTTCAGTTATTTTAATAATTTTTCCTTTAATCATTGTTGGTCTCCCTGAATTTTATCTTATAACATTCAAGTTATTAGCTGTTTGTACTTGTTTTTTTATTTCTCTTCAATAAACTGTGTAATCACTTCAACATTAGCTTGACTTGCTTTCGGTAATATGTCATATACTGTACCATTTGTGAAGTAAGTGAGATTGGGGATTGTTTTGAATCCTACAGTTGTTTTAAAGTTATTCCAACTTGTCTTATCTATATGCTCACTATCTAAGTAATACACAGTTGTCTCAGTTTTATCTACTGCTTTTGCTAGCTTTGGAGCAAATTCTTGGCAGTATGGACAACTCTCTCTCCCTGTGTATAGGTAAAAGCTTTCTTTATGTTGTATTTTCTGTTCCACAGCCTCTAAACTTATCTTTTGGAGTCTCTTTATAGCTATCTGGTATTCTGTTTGTGGTAGAGTAGTTAAGTATGCTGTGAATGTGACGATTATAATAAGTAGTAGTGACAGTAGAATAAGAACTTTTTTACTATTCATCACATCCGTATCCGTCTTTGTCTCTATCTAGCCATGGACCATATTGTGGGTCACTAGCAGGTATGTTTACACGTCCTGCTTTTCGTGCTTCCTTACAGTTTTTGAACGGTCTTAAATTTGATTGTGGAGCATGTGTAGACGATTGTGTAGGAGTAGTTGTAGTGTGAGATGAAGCTTGTTCTTGCTCTTTTGCTCGTGAAGATGCTTTCCTTTCTTCCTCTTTTGATTTGGAGGCTTCAATACTTACTTTTTCCTCTTCTTGTGCTTTTTCTGTTTTTCTCACTTCACTGATTACTAACGAGCCTTTATCGATTGAATCATATTTTTCTAAAGATACTGTATTTCCTGTATAGACCATAAGTTCATTCATTTTCACAGTTAGTGATTCAGGTGTACGGATAAGAAGTTTCTTACCTGTTATGTTGTACTCACGGTATTCATCTTTTTCTTCAATTCCAATTACCTCAGCTTCAACTTCGTAGAGTTTATCTGTGTTAGAGAGTTTGTATGCTACCTCTCTCAGTGCTTTGGCTCGCAGTATGATTTTAATTTGTGGTGTATTAAGATAAGCATCTACGGCTATATGCCCAGTTGGAGACCATTTCTCTATTTTAGAGCTAGTTTCACTACTGGATGATGAAGTAGAGGAAGATGAACTAGACTGTTTAACTTGTGAAGACTGTTTGACAGAATCACTAGCCTTAGTTTGAACTTGTGAGTGTTTAGTGCTACCGCTAGTTAATAGTGTGAAGAACAGAACGAGGATAAGCAGTAGTACAATACTACCTATAATCTTTTGTTCTTTACTCAATTCCTTTAGCTTGTTAAGCATATGTAACCTCCGATGTTTAACTTTATTTAATGAAATAGAAGAAATATTTCCTAATAGCTATAATTATATCACACAAACTTTAACAATGGAATATAGTTTTATTTAATATTAAACTATAGAGAATGTAAACCTGATTGTTTAATCTATAAGATAGATAGTAGATTTAACATAGAGGGTGAAGTAATGGATGATATATTAGAAAATATAAGTAATCAGATACGAGACTTACGAGCTTCAAAGAAGATTACACAGCAAGAACTAGCAGAAAGAACAAATCTAAGCGTTCCTTACATCAGTCAGATAGAGAATAATCACAGAAATATCTCTTTAGAAACTTTTGTGAAGATTGTTGATGCTTTAGAAGTTACGTTGAGTGATTTTTTCTTACCTTATTCTGTGCCACAAGATACAGAAATGATGGAACTATTATTGAAGATTCAGAGACATCCACAGCATAAGATGATTGTTCATAAGGTTATGGAAATACTTGAATTAAGCCAAGATAGTTAGTGTAAAATAAAAAGCACCTAAAGTGTAATTTATCCGAAATATATCCAACAGTAGACAGTTACTTTAGTATCTATTGGTATTTCCTTCATTCTTCAGATTGTTATAGTCTCTTGTGAAGTAATTTTTAATAGTAATCTGTAGGTCAGGTAATTAGAATCTATCCGTACTTTTTACATATTGTGAGGATTAAAGGTTACATTATTCAGATAAGGAATGAGAATTATTTTTCTTTATTGAAGAGGTCGATTAAAAAATAAAAAGAAAGCGCTGAATCTAAGTATCCAGTGCTTATCTATTACCTTAAAAATGTGTTATCTCTTATATAGGGGAACCTGTTAGAAGAACCCTAATAATTGTTGTAATTACAAAAGTAAAAATTACTACTATTCTTATTAATTTACTACTTTAATATTCCAGAAAACTTAACTTCATCAGGAGCCATTATATAACGATTCACAGCGACTTCTTCATCACTGAGTGTGTAATAGAATCTAGGGCTATTTACTCCGTGGGATTTAGCAATTTTATATAAAGATTTGTTTAGCGCACTGATAATTGCTCTAAGTTCTTTATTTGAATACGAAGCATTATTTTCTGTGAGAATGATTCTGATGCCAGGTGTTACAGATGTTTTTTCCATTTCAAGCATATTTGCTCCTAATTGTGTATTTACTTTATCTACACCCTCTTGAATTGCATTATAGAAAGCATCTAAATCTACTTTTCTGTTTTCTTCATTAGATTTTTTCTCAGATTCATTAGATTTTTTTTCTGCTTCCTCTTTCATTTTTTTCTGTTTTTCCCGTTCTTCTTGTTCTTGTCTCTCCTTTTCTTCTTTAATCTTTTCGATTTGTTTATTAAGTTTCAATTCCACTTCATCTACACGGTAAGACAAGTTACCAAATTTTACCTCATAATCGGTTGGATATGTATCTTTTAGGTGTTTAATTTCCTTTTTAACAGATGACAATTCACTATCATTAGAAACAAGCTTCAAAGCTTCCTCTAGCGTTATATTTGGTTTAATATTTTCTGTGTCATTTTCTAGTGTTTCAACTAACTTAGTAACACGTTCCGTATCTTTAGCATATTCTTGCTTACTATTGCTTTCTATTATATGAGCAAACCAAAAACCTAAAAGAGAAAATATCACTAAAAAGCCTATAAAGTAGTTAGCAAATTTCTCAATTTTCTTTTTATTCATAAAAAGCCTCCTGTTTTATATTTATGTTTAAAATATTGTTAAACACTATCCTAATTATACCACAGTTATATACATTAGTTAATTCTTTTTAATAATTTTTAACTAAAGTAAATATACAACCTTAATCTACAAGATGAATAGAGTAAAATAAAAAGTACCTAAATGGTACTTCTTACTTGCCTACTGAACTCATCACCATGAAATTTGTACTCCTTTTTGTCCACCTTGGAGTAAAGTTTAATCTATTTTATTTAATATGTAAATTCTAAAAATATTACAGAATCAACATTTATAAAGCATAACAAAGTGTAATTTATACTAAATCTATTCTACAACAAAATGTTGTAATATTTTATTGAATAAGATAGGCTTTAGAGCCTTGATATTAAGCACTTTGGGACGCTTTCCCTTAGTGCTTTTTTTGTTTTTACAATAGCTTTTAAGCATACAGCTATAAGTATCTATACGCGACTAGACCTGTATAGTTTAAAGTGATATAATAGTCTAAAAGGAGGTACTACTATGAATGTTTTAGAAAAAAATACACAGGTAAACTTTAAGACTAACAGAGACTTGTTAGAGAAGGCTAAAGCTATTATCACAGCGCAAAATCTTGATATGACAGCTAGTTTTAACTTGTTTTTAGAACACATTGTAGAAAATAAAGCTTTGCCATTTGAAACTCAAGTAGATAAAGAAAGAGAAGAACTTCTATCAGGGTTGCGTGCTGAAATTGCCCGTAGCTTTGACGATTTAGAACATGGAAGAACTTACAGCCTTGATGAAGTGAGGGCTAACCTTGGAATTTAACGAGAACGTATATAGCCTTATTATCTCCGAAACGGTACAAGAACAGCTAAGAGGTATTAAAGATTATATCTCAGCTAACTACTTTTCAGAACAGGCAGGAGCAAACACAGTTAAGAATATTCTTTATGGTTTGGAACGTCTTGAAGTTTTCCCGGAAGCAGGATTTGATGCTGATGAAAGAGTAGGAGGCATTATATACCCACCCCACAAAACTCGATGCATCATTTTAGGCGATTACTTAGCCTTCTATCATATTTTAGAGGATAGAAAAGCTGTCTTTGTATCAGATATTATTCATAGTAAACAGGACTACATCCGTTTGTTCAAGAAAAAATAGCGCCTACACATGAAGGCGTTTTTGTTTGGGAATGACACGATGTTGATGATATACATCTGGTGTGATATAATATTTTGGCCCCCTCACTTTAAGGAAGGGAGGTGTTATATATGCTAGAGTTACTTTCCCTTTTTCTAGCTCCGTTACTTGTTAACGTACTATCTGAGCTTTTCAAGCTATGGATAAAGAAACGTAGCAAGTAGCTTTTAACCCTTTGAGAGGGTAGCAAAAAAGCCCCATCGGTGGCACGATGGGGCTTTTTTAGTTACATATGCTAGAAGCATTGTTTTCCCTTTATGCTTTCATTCTAACACACAACCCCCGATATTTCAAGCTTTTGTTTTGATATGTCCTCAGAGGTCATTAGCAATCTTATAACACTGAAGCCTGTGGTTTGAGTCCACTTTACTGAAATTAGCCCACGCGCTACCAAGTTCCATTCTACAGCAAAGAAATCAACTCTTTTCTAGGGATTTCCGCCCTCATTTTTCTCTTTTGTGCTAAAATAGACTTATAAATTGAAAATAAGGAATGTTTATGAAATCGGGTAATGGTTTTTGGAAAGGCTGTCTCTATTTTTGGGGCTTCTTGTTCTTACTGGGCCTTTTGGTCCAATATGCTCTTCCACTTGCGGCTTGTGTACTGCTAGGCTATGGTGGTTATCGCCTCTATAAACGTTGGCGCTATCCTCTTTTGCAGGATCGTTCGCTCGACGATCGGATTGAGCTTTTAAAAGCTCGGATTCGTCAGGCGGACAAAGATATTCAGCAGTTAGAGGGAGTCTTGGTAGAGAAAGGCTCAGATTCCTATAAGAGTCTGGCCAATCAAGTATTAATCGAACTGCGGGAAATCCATCAGGAGGCGGATCGTCTCAAGTCCTATATCGATGATGATGTCTACAACCGTATTGGCAAAAAGGTTCGTACAGTAAGGGCAAATATCGATGTTCAGCTAGAACGTTTGGATAGAGAAAGTCAGGTAGATCTTGAAAATGCGGAACCAGAGGAATTGGCTCCAGAATTGTCCCAGACCTTGGCCAATATTGCCATTGATCATCAGGCTATTTTAGACAAGATTGCTACCTCTGCTGAGGGGGATAAGGAAGAATTGACTGCCATTCATAGTTTGAAGATGGAGAAATTCCAAACGATTTTAGAAGGCTATTTGAAGATTAAGACCAATCCTAAAAACTATAATCGAGCAGAAGAACGTTTGCAACAAGCTAAAGCAGCCATTGAACAATTTGACCTTGAACTGGACCAAGTCTTGAGAGAACTCAATGAAACAGATATGCGTGATTTTGATATCAGTTTGCGTATCCTAGAAAAAGATCGTAAAGAATAGGTTAGAAACAAAGGAGTAACCATGACAGAATTTAATTTTGATATTGACCAGATTGCCAATAATACAGTAGCTAAGGTGGATAAAACAACCCAAATCATCGAGACCAATACTGGCTCAGACAAGACCTTGACCTTCCTTGAGAAGCTGAGCCCTGAGCAGCAAGAAGGAATCAAGGCGCACGTGCCCCAGTTAGTAGACCAGTTTGTCACCAATCAAAATGCTCTCTTAGATTTTGGACAATCTGCTGTAGAAGGTGTGAACAATACAGTCAATCGTATCTTGTCAGAACAAAAGAAATTGCAGATTCCCCAAGTGGATGATCTTCTCAAGAATACCAACCGTGAGTTGCAAGGCTTTGTAGTCAAATACAAGAACGCTGAAATTGCTGAGTTAGAAGAAAAGCAAAACTTTTTGCAACGCTTGTTTAACAAGAGCAAGAATACCCTACAGGAATTTTACTTTGACTCAAAAACAGTGGAGCAAAAGCTGGATGGCATGGCTGCCGCAGTGGTCAAACAAGAAGATGTGCTAGCTCGAAATATCGTTTCAGCTGAGATGTTGATTGAGGACAATACCAAATCCATTGAAAATCTAGTGGGAGTGATTTCCTTTATCGAAGCCAGCCAGACAGAAGCTGGCAAGCGCGCTGCAGAACTGAAAGCTCAAGTTGACCAACTCGATACAAGTACGGTAGAATACCAGACTAAATCTCAAGAATTGGCCCGCATGGCTGAAGTGGTCAATACCCTTGAACAACAACATACTGAGTATGTCAGCCGTCTCTATGTTGCCTGGGCAACAACACCTCAGATGCGCAATCTTGTGAAGGTATCATCGGATATGCGCCAAAAATTGGGCATGCTTCGTCGTAATACGATTCCGACAATGAAGCTTTCCATTGCCGAACTGGGTATTTTGCAACAATCAATGAAATCAGGTGTCGTGGCAGATGCCATTGTCAATGCCAATAATGCTGCCCTTCAGATGCTAGCTGAGACCAGCAAGGAAGTGATTCCGCAGATGGAGAGAATTGCCCAAAGCCCGACAGTCGCTGTTGAGTCTGTTACCAAACTGGCTGAAAGTCTGGTCGCTCAAAACCAAGGTATCGTCGCAGCAATTGAATTGGGACGCCAGAAACGTGCCCAACTAGAAACAACCATTGTCAAGTCCGCAGAAATGATCAACGATTCTGTCAAACTACGCGATGAGAAAATCGTCCAAGCCCTTCTAGACCAAGGCAAGGCCGCCCAGAAAGAAGTACAAGAATAACACAAGTCCCTTGTAAGTATAGTTTGCAGGTAATCTTTTTCTTGAAGGTAAATTTATTTATATTGATTCACATATCTGTTTGAATCAATATAAATATATAGAAACTTTAGAAGATAATAAACTATCCATGACCTATTATGCCAGAACTCACATGGATGAATGTTGTCTTGTATTTGAAAAAGAGCATAAGTATAACATTGATGGATTTGTATTTTATTTCGGCTTATCTACTGCTCTTAACAACTCTATAGACACAAATAAACGACAACAATACAATTATGATAGTAGTGATAATAATTTAGAGCTTGAAATAAGAGCAGCGATGCTAAATGCCGAAGCGAAAGAGTCCGTAGATATTTTAAACAACTTGCCACTCGATTTTGGAAGTGCAATTTCTTATCTGAGAGAACGTAAAAAAATGTCTGTAGAAGACTTAGAAGCCTCTGCTCTAATCTCGCAAAGAACTATATATAGTTTACAAAAAAATGCAAAAGAACCTAAATTACAAACCATTGTGGCACTATGTATAGCCTTAACATTACCTTATCCAGTTTCCGTAAAATTAATGGAAATTGCTGGAAGAAGTTTACGACAATCATCCATAGAAGAAATGATTTATGCTGAATTTCTCCAAAAATCTTACGAGCTTTCTGTAGAGGATTGCAATCAGATGTTGACCAACCTAAACTATAGCATCTTAACTACGAAGACAAGCCTATGATACTATCTTTATACAAGTTTTATCAGCCTTCATTTTAAAATAGTTCATAAATAATTAATTTCCTAGAATATAGTAATTCAAGGAGCGTTTATGCTTGCTAAAAATTCAAAAGAGAATAATCAACCAATTCCCAATCTAGACTTCAATCAAAAAGTTGAAAAAACTAAAGAAATTTTCTGTTTACAAAACTCAATATCTCCCGAAATAATGAATTCTGAAAGATATTTAGTAAATTTTCGTGATAAATTATCAAATTTTTTTTCACGAATTCTAAGTGAGGAAAACGGAGAAGAGATTTTAGAAATTATTATTAATATACTGGAAGAACATTATAGATATTATTCTAAAAATAGTTTTGATGAATTCTATGATTTTACTTTTAATGAGCTTAAAAAAATATATACTGAAATATTTGGGGATGTCAGACTTTGCAAATTTGCTTACGTTTTAAATAAAAATCCTTCTGTCTATAACAGCAGCAAACATATGGTTACATTATTCATTGAAAAATTTGGAATCTCAAATTATTTTATAGATAGTTTTATAACAGATATATTTAACTTAGAATACAATTTATCTAAATTACAAGAGAATATTAGTCAACAAAGATTAGAAATATCTAATTCTCTTTGTAAATTTGTTAGTTTAACGAATGATAACATAACTACTAAACGGCTTAAGAATAAAATTAATCATGCTATTAAAAACTTAGAAGAAAATCTGTCTGATTTGGATTCAATAGAGGAAAAACTTAGAAAAAAAAGAAAAAATGCTAAAAAAGTTTTTAAAACAACACGTTTTCTAGTTTTATTAGATGATTTCAGTGGTTCTGGAGAAACTATCATAGATTATTTAAATATATTACAAAAATATTTACCATCAACAGTCCATGTTCTCATTTTTTGTCTACATGGTATGTCTATTGCTGATCAAAAACTATATCAGTGGAGGCAAAACAATACAAATATAAATGTAACTGTTAAATTCTTTACAGTAGATGAAAAATTTTTTGATAAAATAAAATCTTTAAGCCAAGATGTTTTAGACAAATTTAAAAATTTCGAAAAAAATTCTGTATTAGATGAAGACGAGACAAAGTATATCCTGGGTTACGGAGAGACTCAAGCTCTAGTGACAAACTATAGAAATACACCAAACAATACATTTAGTATATTTTGGAAAAAATCGGAAAATAAGAAATGGAGTCCTCTCTTTCCAAGGCATGAAAAATATATTACAAAAGAATATAATCTATTTGATGCTAACCAATGTACTTTTATTCGTCAAAATATTTATGATTCTTTTACTAATAAACTGAATGATTATCCTGATCTTACTAAAAATAAATTGTTAGGTGTAATTATATTTTTAGTTTATACTAATCAAAATGAGCAAAAATTTTTTAAAAATGAAGATAATGATGTTGTAAATGAACTAGTAAAAGATTATAATAGTAATGTATTACAGGATTGTCTGAATCATAAACTACTAGAAGATTCCGAAGGCCACTATACATTGTCTGAGCTAGGTTATCAATTATTAGAAAAAATAAAATTATCTAATGCAACTTTAGATTCTTTAGCAAAAAGTAAAGTCTTTTCAGCTGAAGACGCTTTACCACCTGGTTCCAAGTTTCTCCCTAACATAAGCACTTGAATCACGAATCTGTGAATTCTCACTAAGCAAAGTCTTAAATTAATACATATATTCAATAGCACATACATCTGTATGTACTTTTTGAAGAGCTTTTACTTTTATCTAATGCTAGTGTACATACAGATGCATGTACTATTGCATTAGTATATTATTTTTTAAAATTTCTTATAAAAGTTATATTAGAGGATAAAATGTGGACCAAAGAATCTATTAAAATTTATGAAAGACAGTTAGAGTCTAACAGACTTCCTGTAATTTTTAATATTGAACATTTACGAAGATTAATTGGTGTTGAAAAAAAGTACTTTTACAAGCTAACTAACTCCGTTGATGCTAGTTATATTTCTCGATTTATCGATAAAAGAAACGGTGGAAAAAGAAAACTTCTAATTCCAGGATTCAATCTAAAACTTATTCAAACCTGGATTTTACATAATATCTTGTATACACAACCTGTTTTTACCTCTGCTACAGGCTTTATAAAACAAAAATCTATTATAGATAATGCTACTCCCCATATTGGGAAAAAGTATATTTTTAAAACTGATATTTCAGACTTTTTCCCCTCTATTAAATTCAAAAATGTTTTTCTCTTATTTTTAAATTTTGGATATACTAAAGAAGTATCCAATGTTTTAGCGATATTATGTACTTATGAAGGATACTTACCACAAGGAGCACCTACTAGTCCTTATCTTTCCAACTTAATATTCCGTGATTTCGATAAAAAGTTAGAAAATATCTGTTCTCTTTCAGAATACAAATATACTAGGTATGCAGATGATATAACAATTTCTAGCAATGAAAAAATTTCTTCAATAGAAGTAGATTATTTATCCAAAACAATAGAGCAGTCGTTACAAACTATCAATAATTTTCTAAAATTAAATTTGGATAAAACTACAGTTTTGCGTCCTGGACAGAGAAAAATCATCACTGGTGTACTTGTGAACGAAACACTGAATGTACCAAAGAAAATACTAAGTGAAATACGATTAGAAATCTATTGTCTACAAAAATATGGAGCTTCAAACCGTATAGAGGCCTATAATCAAAAACATAATACAAATTTAGATAAATACTCTTATCGTCAAAAACTATATGGGAAAATCTGTTTTGTCAATATGATTAATCCTAAAAAAGCTGAGAAGTTCTATGAACAGTTTTATGATATAAATTGGATAAAGTAAAAAACTTTGGTTTTTATAGCAAAAATCAAATAAACTTACAAAATAATTCGAATCCCTGTCCAACTCCTTGCAATTTTTATAGACTATCTGATATACTATTATTGTACCGATGAGAATCAGTACAAAAAATACCTTATCAGTTTGGTTAGTTTGTTAAATTCCATTTTTTTAACTATTCCTCCTTACTGTTAGTATTTCATTTTAACTTCCTTTATATTTAATCCATTAGATAATAATCAAAATAACTTTCTCCTACTATCTTTTCAAGAAAATAGAAAAAGCACTGTCAACTTCCCTCCGACAGTGCTTTTTTGTTGATTTTAAAACTTTTAATTGAAATGTATTGCTGAAACTATTGTTTAAAATCATTCCTTTTGGTTTCAATTACTCTCACAGCAGCTCTTACTGCGTGAAATTCATCAATAAATTTACTAATGAGCTCAAAATTATGTTGACTGACTCTTCCTGCCATTAATTTTTCAGCAATTTGATTAAATTCGGTCAAATGATCTCTTACACTCAGTAACATTTCTTTCGTATCTTTTAAGTAGTATTTCCTTGATAATTTTTCAACTTCTTGCTTAAATAAGTCCACATTATTATCATGTATAGTTATCTTTTTACCATCAGCAATCCAATCATTCGCTTCATAACAAGTGATGAATTTATGCTCAATCGTATCACAAACAAAAATAATTCCACTATCAGTTATATACTTTCGCTTTTCTGGAATTTGTCCCTCGCTTGAGTCATATGGTGTCAAGCTATTTATCTGCTTAGAAATCCATTTAGGAAGTTGCTCTTCTTTAATTCCAAATCGATCATTAGCTCTTTCAACAAAATGATCTGTCCATACATAATCTGGTGCATACGAAAGTCCCATGGTTGTACTCCTTTATATAACTTAATAAATCATAAATTATATCATTTACGAGTCTATTATGAATTAAATATTTTACTTTTATTCTAACATCCAATTTCAATCATTAATCGACTGCTTTCTTTGAACTAACTTTTTTAATATCAATACGAGGTAATAATTCAGATATTTCTTTAAAAGCTTCTTTTTTCATATTTAAAAACAACTCATAATTTGGAACTGAAATCACATTCCCATCTGTTATTCCTCCACCTGTATTTGCTAGCTGACAATAAAAGAAATTCTCCTCTAGTTTTTTCATCACATCATCAACTTTAAATGTTGTATTTTTTTCTTTAACTTCCGAAAAAATTTGTTTAAACAGTTTGTTCCAAGCTCTATCGTATTTACGAAAAACAAAAATAGGTTTTTCTTTCTCAAATTCACTATTTAAATATTTGTAGATTCTTCTTAATACAATATATGCACTCAAACGAGATAATTCCGAATTTTCCAAAATATTTTTGCCGATACCATTTTTACCTAAAGCTGGTTGTGCACATGCGAAAGGATAAATTTCTAAATTACATAGTTTGCTAGCGATATTTTTTACATCAGTCTCTTTATTTTGTAATTTTTCAAAATCCAATTTTGTATCTGTTTGAATCAATTGAGAGTAATATTCTTTAAAATAATAATAATCTTTCAATAATGTTTTTTTTCTTTTTCCACTTTGATCTTTAAAAACTGTTCCAGAACTATAAAGCTGCTCGATTTCACTCATTAAGTTGCTCTTCTTACTATGAATAATGGAACTAACACTTTTTATATCATTTAATTGATATCTTTCCTGGATAACTGATGCAAGATTTATATGATCTGTAGGACTTTTTTCTCGTATGGTATTTTTAATATATTCAATTAAATTAGATTTATCTTCATTTTTATACTTGTTTTCGAGGAGTGTTTTACTTTTTTTATAATATTCCCTTAAATTTGTATTTTCAAAGCCTTTGTCAATATCACTATCTTTATAATCGCCTAAATAACCTCTAGGATTTTCCAGACAGTGAAAAATTATAGCATTATCAATATCTCCATGAAAATGAGTTGGAATTTGATAACGCATATTTAAATACTTGGTTTTATCTGCAAGTTTCCACTTGTGATTTTCTTCTATAAATTTATTCCACCTCAAATCTTCATCTAGAATATCCAACCAAGAAAAATCCTCAGTAGTATTAGAGTTTTTGATTTTATCTACAAATGATTTAATTAAATCCTGTCCTTTTTTTTGATGCCAAAGACTAAATTTATTTAAAAATTGTTCGCCATCATCAAAATGCAATTCATTTAAGCTATCTTTTCCTACTATAGTTTTCAAACATATTTCTAACGGTTCTTTTAATTCTTTACTCAGTTCTTCCTTAGGTTTATCTTTTGACATAAATCTTTCCTAACTTGATTTTTCTAAATCTCTACTTCAGCAATTGGTTTGCGATAACGAGGCGCATAAGGATTGTGGCAATAAATCTTACCTAGTTCAAGTTTAGGTTTGAACTCTTCAAAGTCACTTGCTAGTAAATAGCAAGGTTTGTAGGTACAACTAATTGTGATAGCTACTTCCTCTTTTAAATCCTCTAAAAGCATTTCCAATGTTTCATACTCGTAGATACGTGCTATTTGTCCTTTACCCTCAAATAAAGCTTTGACTAAAATAGATGTCCCATTCCCGTAAAAGACGGTATTAGATGTTATGCTTTCATAACCTTTCATTTCTAGACGATAGTACCTATCTGCTCTGGTATCTCCGATTTCAATTTCTTTAGGTACGGTATAAAAATATCTACCCTTTTCTACTGCCAACGTGAACCGTCTGCGCACTTCTATTTGTTTTAGGTACTCGTCAATCCCACTACCAGTAGTCAATGCTCTTCGGATAATTGAGGCTTTATTTGACGAGTGGTGTTTGTCTAACCATTTTCCTAAAAATCTGTGAACATATACCATAATTTTTCACTCCTTTTTATTTGTCTATATTTATATTGTAGACTATTTTTTTAAAAAAAGCACAGTCTCAGACAAAATATTGACATTTTATTATGTTCAACTAACTAGACACTGAGATAGAATTAATTAGTCCATACGTTTCACTATAAGTAATTTTGAAAAACTCAAGTATCCATTATAATATTCTTGTTTTTTCTTCATGATAGAGACAAAGGCTAACTTTACAGGAACTGCATTGGCTCTTGAATGTTTAAAATTTAAATCTTCTGATTGTGGGATAAATCTTAATTCATCTTCCAAATATCTATACACTCTTTCAGGGATTACTACATTACAGATATACTTTTCATGATCATTGTTTAGAAACATTCGTAGATATTATGTCTTACTCTTTTTTATGATAAACTACATACAAAATTTCAGTTTCAGAAAAGTATTAATTGAAATTTTTTGTTCCATACTATATACTAAAATTAAGTATATAGAAAAAATAGAAAATGTAGGCAGAACCAATGAGTGATGTTAATGAAGTACTGAGTCTGTATAAATCAAGTTCATTTTATAAAAAATATAAAGATACATATTTTTCTGATATTATTTTAAGAGATGCTCTTAAATGCAAGAATTCCATACATAGATATTACGGACTAAGTAAAATGAGTTATGAAGATGTACATAGATTATCTACTGATGTTCTACGGGATTTATTTAATAAATTTGCCAAGGAAGTAGATTTCAATGATATAGAATTATTTTGGAAAATGATTTATTCATTCTATATTGATCCAGATTCAAACGGATTGAAAGAACTAAATGGAATCCAGTGTACAGCAGATGGCTTATTTTCTATCCGTAGAATATACAGAAAAAATGGAATTGACATCCAAACTGTTGAAGAGTACGCTGTGTATCGTAAAATTCCAATATTCTTTTTTCCTCAAGAAAAAAACGGAATTAATAGTAGACGCAATTTTGTTTTTGGTGATAGAATTGACTATACACTATATGATATTAAGTTGTATCTAGATGCAAAAACCGACGAAGAACGAAACCAGTGTAAGTTAATCTCTACATATAAATTGCCCAAAACAAAAATGTGGTTAGAAGAACTTGGGTCTTTCAAAAATTTAGTTGATTGGTATGGCATAGAAGACATTTTTGTAAATGATAACTATGACGTTTATGATATTGAGCGAGGAAATGGCAAAGTGATTTCAGCTCACCTCGATAAATATGATTGGGATTGGAGCGAAAATTATTATAGCAATCTCAAAGGGTATATTGATCGATTCGTAAGGAAATAAATTCTATGAATTGTGCACTTTATCCTAAAAGAAAAAACTAATCTTGAGAGTTAATACAATCTAAATACGCTTCACTCTAAGTAATTTTGAAAAACTCAAGTATCCATTATAATATTCTTGTTTTTTCTTCATGGTAGAGACAAAGGCTAACTTTACTGGAACTGCATTAGCTCTTGAATGTTTAAAATTTAAATCTTCTGATTGTGGGATAAATCTTAATCCTTCTTCCAAATATCTATACACTCTTTCAGGAATTACTAAATTACAGATGTACTTTGCATGATCATTGTTTCGAAACATTCGTAGGTAGTACTTTTTATCAGTCTTTCCTATAAACACCTTACATTCTCCATAGTACATAGTCAGATGGTCAGATACTTCTAATTCATTTAGGAGGAGGGACCTGCGAGGTAAATATTTTCTGATACCGACTTTATTTTCTAAAATAAATTTTACATCAAGCACTTCATTATTATTTTGCAGAGAATTGACGCTCCTTGGTTGTATTACTCTGGTGGACTTTTCTTCCAGAATACGATTTAAGAGTTGCTCAGCTAAGTCTGCATCAATTTTCTCATAGTATTCTTTCAGTTCCATTTTCGAAGCTGATTCCAAAGCATATTCACATCCGTCAGAATGAGGTGATTTAGGATGGCTCGACAAATAGATTTTCCCTTTTTTCTCGTTTATCACTAAATCCACTTTGTAACAACCAGGACAAAACAATTGGTTTTCATACTTAAGTTTTGTCCCAGCTTTATCCTTTTGATATTCCTTTTGAAGCTCATGAAGTTCTAGTCTCTCATGATTGTAAATACAGTATTGAAATTTGTTTTTTGTAAACATAATAATCCTTTCTAGTTATCAACAATTAAATCTTGTTTTAAAAAATCTAAAATGTGTAGTTATCTAAAACCAACATCTATTTTTCTTAAACAACACAAAAATGCTCTAGACAATATGACTAGAGCATTTTCTATATATCCGAACATCTAATTTATTTCACAAAAAATGTAGTCAAAAATGTAGTCATTCGGTTGAGTTTTATTGCAATACATTGAAATTTGAAACTTCAAAAATCGCTTAAAATCAAGGATTCTCACGCCTACTGACGTGTAGTGAATCTCTATTTAACCTCTGTAAACACAACGTGTTTGCGAAGTTTTGGTGAGTATTTCTTCAATTGAAGACGGTCTGGAGTGTTACGTTTGTTTTTAGAAGTAAGGTACAAGCGTTCACCAGATTCTTTGTGTTCAAGTGTAATATTTACGCGCATGGTATCTCCCTTCTATTATTCAGCTGATGCAGCTTTAGCGATTTTACGTCCTTTGTAGTATCCTTTAAGTGATACACGGTGAGAACGTGAGTAATCTCCAGTAGTTTCGTCAAAGTTTACAGATGGAGCTGTTACTTTGTAGTGTGTACGACGTTTGTTTTTCTTCGCTTTTGAAGTGCGACGTGCAGGTACTGCCATTTTGATTTCTCCTTTAGGTATTTATATTCGATTCAATCTACTGATTTTCATCAACCATACTAGGATAACACATTTTTTTTGTAAAGTAAAGTTACTTGACAAAAAAAGATGAAAAAATTAGAAGCTCATCAACCAAATTAATCGAAATTTTCTGAAAATTCAAGAATTTTCTTCTGTTCATTGCCTTTAAAATGTGCTATAATAGTAAAAACTGAAATGGGAGGGAACAAATGACTGAATTAGATAAACGCCACCGCAGTAGCATTTATGACAGCATGGTTAAATCACCAAACCGTGCCATGCTTCGTGCGACTGGTATGACAGATAAGGACTTTGAAACACCGATTATTGGGGTCATTTCGACTTGGGCGGAAAATACACCATGTAACATCCACTTGCATGATTTTGGGAAATTGGCTAAAGAGGGTGTCAAATCTGCAGGTGCTTGGCCTGTACAATTTGGGACTATCACTGTAGCGGACGGGATTGCCATGGGAACGCCTGGTATGCGTTTCTCTCTAACATCTCGTGATATCATCGCGGACTCAATCGAGGCGGCGATGGGTGGTCACAATGTGGATGCCTTTGTTGCTATCGGTGGCTGTGACAAGAACATGCCTGGTTCTATGATTGCCATTGCTAATATGGATATTCCAGCTATTTTCGCCTATGGTGGAACCATTGCACCGGGGAATCTTGATGGTAAAGATATTGACTTGGTTTCTGTTTTTGAGGGTATCGGAAAATGGAACCACGGTGATATGACGGCTGAGGACGTGAAACGTCTCGAATGTAATGCCTGCCCTGGACCTGGTGGCTGTGGTGGTATGTATACAGCTAATACCATGGCGACAGCTATCGAAGTTCTCGGTATGAGTTTACCAGGATCTTCATCTCACCCAGCTGAATCAGCTGATAAGAAAGAAGATATCGAAGCAGCAGGACGTGCTGTTGTTAAGATGTTGGAACTGGGTCTCAAACCGTCAGATATCTTGACTCGTGAAGCCTTTGAAGATGCCATTACTGTAACTATGGCTCTCGGTGGTTCTACAAACGCCACTCTTCACTTGCTTGCCATTGCCCATGCTGCCAATGTTGACTTGTCACTTGAGGACTTCAATACGATCCAAGAGCGTGTGCCTCACTTGGCCGACTTGAAACCATCTGGTCAGTATGTCTTCCAAGACCTCTACGAAGTCGGTGGTGTGCCTGCGGTTATGAGATATCTCTTGGCAAATGGTTTCCTTCACGGAGATCGCATCACATGTACTGGTAAGACAGTCGCTGAAAACTTGGCTGATTTTGCAGACCTCACACCAGGTCAAAAAGTCATTATGCCACTTGAAAATCCAAAACGTGCAGATGGTCCGCTTATCATCTTGAACGGGAACCTTGCACCTGACGGTGCGGTTGCCAAGGTATCAGGTGTTAAAGTGCGTCGTCACGTTGGACCAGCTAAGGTCTTTGACTCAGAAGAAGATGCTATTCAGGCCGTTCTGACAGATGAAATCGTTGATGGCGATGTAGTCGTTGTTCGTTTCGTTGGGCCTAAGGGTGGTCCTGGTATGCCTGAGATGCTGTCACTTTCATCCATGATCGTTGGTAAAGGTCAAGGAGACAAGGTTGCCCTCTTGACAGACGGCCGTTTCTCTGGTGGTACTTATGGTCTGGTTGTTGGACATATCGCTCCTGAAGCTCAGGATGGTGGACCAATTGCCTACCTTCGTACAGGCGATATCGTTACGGTTGACCAAGATACCAAAGAAATTTCCATGGCCGTATCCGAAGAAGAACTTGAAAAACGTAAGGCAGAAACAACCTTGCCACCACTTTACAGTCGTGGTGTCCTCGGTAAATATGCTCATATCGTATCATCTGCTTCACGCGGAGCCGTGACAGACTTCTGGAATATGGACAAGTCAGGTAAAAAATAAACTCAAAAAGCAAGCCAATTTCGGCTTGCTTCTTTTTATCTTCAAAAGTGATTTGCCTGCTTATACTCAATAAAAATCAAAGAGCAAACTAGAAAGCTAGGCGCAGGTTGCTCAAAACAGTGTTTTGAGGTTGTGGATAGAACTGACGAAGTCAGTAACCATATCTACGACAAGCCGACGCTGACGTGGTTTGAAGAGATTTTTGAAGAGTATTAACGAGGTGGTAGTCCAAGGGCAATGCGGCCGTAGCGACTGATTCGTGTGATTTTCCAAGCAGGCGACCAGGTAACTTCAACCTTGACATCTTCGATACCCTCGATTTGTTTCAGACCTGCAACGATTTCGATAGGCAGACTTTCGGCACAATCGCAGGCTGTGTCAGTGAAGGTCATGACAATCTTGCAGAGACCTGTTTCATCCAGATTGATTTCATAAATCAGTCCTAGATTGTAAACATCCAATTCCACATCTGTATCAAAAACCTTCTCTAGTTTTTCGATAATTTGGTCTTGTAAGGCCAAAGCACGGTCATTGATTTTGATATCCTCTCTCATTACAGTCCCTCCACATGATAAATATCCTCTATTTTCTCATAATTCTGACAATTTGGCAAGTTTTTGATGGATTTTCTGAAAAAATATGATAATATAAAGAAAAGACTAAATTAAGGGGAAGCCTATGGAGCAGATTGGAAAAGTCTTTAGACAATTACGAGAGTCAAGAAATATCTCGCTGAGACAAGCAACTGGGGGACAATTTTCGCCGTCCATGTTATCCCGCTTTGAAACAGGTCAGAGTGAGCTTTCGGTAGAAAAATTTCTATTTGCCCTAGAAAATATATCTGCTAGTGTGGAGGAAATACTCTTTCTGGCGAGAGGTTTTCAGCATGATACAGATTCTGAGTTGAGAAAAGAAATCATAGATGTCTTGAATCCAAAGAATATAGCTCCGCTTGAGGACTTGTATCGCAAGGAGTATCAAAAGCATGCCCATTCTCAAAACAAACAGAAACATATTCTAAATGCCATTATTATCAAGTCTTATATGAAGAGCATGGATGAAAGGGTGGAGTTAACAGTAGAGGAAGGGAAAGTTCTTCATGATTATTTGTTTTCTACCGAGATTTGGGGGATCTATGAACTCAATTTATTTTCAGTCAGTTCACTATTTCTATCTGTTTCTCTTTTTACTAGATATGTACGAGAAATGGTCCGCAAATCTGATTTTCTAATGGAAATGTCTGGCAATCGAAACCTTTTTCACACTATACTATTGAATGGCTTTTTAGCCAGCATTGAGTGTGAAGAATTTACCAATGCCTCTTATTTTAAACGTGTTATCGAAGAGCATTTCTACAATGAAAATGAGACCTATTTCCGAATTGTCTATTTGTGGGCGGAAGGTCTCCTTGATAGCAAGCAAGGTAGAGTCAAGGAAGGCCAGAAAAAGATGGAAGATGCTGTCCATATTTTTGAGATGCTTGGTTGTGACAAATCTGCGGATTACTATAGAAAAACTCTCGATTCTTGAATATCTGCAAACTAAGAAAATCATTTGAAATTTGAAGCGATAGAACTTTTGACTACTCGCAGGTCATCAAAGAGATTTTATCGTTGCTTTGCTTATTTTGTGTGTTGCATATATTCAAAAAAATTTCTCGCTAATTCATAAGTGCTATACTATGGTCATACTTCATATTGAACTTATAACAAGAAGGGAGATTATCTATGAAACTATTGTTTAGAAATCAAGCTTATCGACTCTTGACTTTGTCACGATTCTTCAATGCTTTTGGTGCTTCAATTTTTAATCTGGTCTTTATCGTCTATGCATCGACCTTGCCACAAGCATCTTTTGCGGTTGCTATGGCGAATATTGTCATGATTCTTCCGACTTTCTTTACAGTTTTTGTAGGAATTCGGGCAGATTATACGAGGGCCAAGGTCAAATGGATGGTCTATAGTGGTTTGTTTCAGGCGATTTTATTTTTTCTAGCAGCTTTAGTTGTCCAGCAAGCTAGTATATTTGCCTTTTCTAGCCTGTGTTTAATCAATGTCATTAGTGATGTCATCAGTGATTTTGCAGGTGGCTTGCGCATGCCTCTTATTAAGGAAAAAGTAGCTGAAGAGGATTTGATGGAGGCTTATTCTTTTTCCCAGTTCATCACCTATATTTCAGCTATTGGTGGTCAAGCTTTTGGAGTCTGGCTCTTAGGTCTATCGGTTAACAATTTTTCCCTCGTTGCGGGAATCAATGCCTGCTTTTTCCTAGTATCAGCCTCTATTCTCTTTTTAGGAAAAAGCAAATTAAGCCTGTCACTTTCAGCTGCTGATGGTAAATCACTAAAAAATGAGAAGCTATCTATCAAAGAGCAGTTCCTAACGATTTATCGAAATTTACGTCTTGTTTTTCTTAAAGGTGGACAGAAAAACTTTGGCTTTATGCTCTTTGCTGTCTTGCTTATCAATGCTTTGGGTGGCGCTTTAGGAAGCATCTATAACATCTTCTTTTTGAGCCATTCTCTTTTGGACTTTTCTTACACAGAGGCATTATTTATCAGTCAATTCTGTGCTTTGTTAGCAATCATCATCAGTAGCCTTACGGGCAATGATTATTTTGGGAAGCAGTCCTTGCCTAGATTGATGATGTGGGTGACCGTAGGACTCAGTCTAGTTGGTCTAGCTAATTTATTCAATCAAGTCGTACTTGGTTTACTATTTATCTGTTCAACTCTGTATGTGTCTGCTAAAGTTCAACCAAAGATTAGTGCCTTGCTCCTGAAAAATCTAGCTCCAGAGGTTCTAGCTCGTACCAGTAATTTTTTAGGTTTATTGTTTACCTTATCCATACCTGTGGGAACAGCTTGTTTTTCACTTGTAGCTGTATGGAATATACAGTTGACTTGGATGCTATTTGTTGGTCTCTCCTTGATAGCTATTCTTTTGACAGTTATTAATCTCAAAAATGATATCTAATACTCTTCGAAAATCTCTTCAAACCACGTCAACGTTGCCTTGCCGTAGATATGTTACTGACTTCGTCAGTTCTATCCACAACCTCAAAACACTGTTTTGAGCAACCTGCGGCTAGTTTTCTAGTTTGCTCTTTGATTTTCATTGAGTATAAATCCTAATTTTATTCATACTGTTTTAATCCCTCTATTTATGGTAAAATAAGACTATTAAGTTTAAAGAGGACACCCTATGAAATTACAAAAACCAAAAGGAACGCAGGATATTTTACCTGCTGAATCTGCCAAGTGGCAGTACGTTGAGGGCTTTGCCCGTGAAATTTTCAAGCGCTATAACTACGCAGAAGTGCGCACGCCTATTTTTGAGCATTACGAGGTTATCAGTCGCTCTGTCGGAGATACAACGGATATCGTAACCAAGGAAATGTACGACTTCTATGATAAGGGTGACCGTCATATCACCCTCCGTCCAGAAGGAACTGCGCCCGTTGTCCGTTCTTATGTGGAAAATAAACTCTTTGCCCCAGAAGTGCAAAAGCCAAGCAAGTTCTACTATATGGGACCTATGTTCCGTTATGAGCGTCCACAGGCAGGGCGTTTGCGCCAATTCCACCAGATTGGTGTTGAGTGTTTTGGCTCTAGCAATCCAGCTACCGATGTAGAAACAATCGCGATGGCAGCCCATTTCTTGAAAGAAATCGGTATCCAAGGTGTCAAATTGCACCTTAACACTCTTGGAAATCCTGAGAGCCGTGCGGCCTACCGTCAAGCCTTAATTGACTATTTGACACCGCTCAAGGAGACCTTGTCCAAGGATAGCCAACGTCGTTTGGAGGAAAATCCTCTCCGTGTCTTGGACTCTAAGGAAAAAGAAGACAAGGTGGCAGTAGAGAATGCACCGTCTATCTTGGACTTCCTTGATGAAGAAAGCCAAGCCCACTTTGATGCTGTGCGTCAGATGTTGGAAAATCTTGGAGTAGACTACATCATCGATACCAATATGGTGCGTGGTCTGGACTACTACAATCACACTATTTTCGAGTTTATCACTGAGATTGAGGGCAATGACTTGACAGTCTGTGCGGGTGGTCGCTACGATGGTTTGGTTGCCTACTTTGGTGGACCAGAAACTGCTGGCTTTGGTTTTGGACTAGGTGTAGAGCGCCTGCTTCTCATTCTTGAAAAGCAAGGTGTGGCCCTCCCTATCGAAAACGCCCTAGATGTTTATATCGCAGTCTTGGGTCAAGGAGCAAATGTCAAGGCCTTGGAGTTGGTGCAAGCCATTCGCCAACAAGGTTTCAAAGCAGAGCGTGATTATCTCAACCGTAAGCTCAAAGCTCAGTTCAAGTCAGCCGATGTCTTTGCGGCTAAGACCCTCATCACCCTAGGAGAGAGTGAAGTCGAAAGCGGACAAGTGACGGTCAAGAACAATCAAACACGAGAAAAAGTGCAAGTGTCACTTGAAACAATCAGCCAAAACTTCTCAGAAATCTTTGAAAAACTAGGCTTTTAATAGTAGAAAAACTGGTCAGAGAACTACTCTGACCTTTTTCTTTTGCAAAATGACAAAAATCATAAACTTTTTGACAAATATGCTTGTCAAAAAGAAAAAGATGTGTTACAATAAATTCAAGTTAAGAAATAGGAATCAGAAAGGAGCTATGATGTGGGTAGTATTTATACTATTTATGATTTTCTTTTATTCTAATAATTCTAAAAAAATCAAGAAACTAGAGAATAAAATCAAAAAGCTTGAGCGAAAAGAGAAAGGAAATATAGAAATGTCAAGATTATTGCAAGAATTAATTGGGAAAAATCCAACAATCGTTGGACAAGTGTTTGGAACATCTTTATGGGAAGTTGTGGATGTTGATGAGGAATGGGTCAAACTACGTAGTGTTGATAAAGAGGGGAAAGAAAAATTCAAGTTGCAACGTATTGAGGATATCCAAACCGTTGAATTTGATGGAGAGTAGGTGTGTAACATGCAACTAAAAAATCGTCTAAAAGAGCTTCGGGCTCGCGATAGTCTCAATCAAACCGACCTAGCCAAGCTGGCAGGGGTTTCCAGACAGACCGTTAGCCTACTAGAACGGGACGAATACACCCCGTCCGTTGTGATTGCCCTGAAAATATCTCAGATTTTCAACGAAACAGTCGAATCGGTATTTCGCTTAGAGGAGGATGAGTGATGAAAAAGTACAAAGTAATCTATTATGTAGTTGCCATAGCTCTATTAGTCAGCGTATTTCTACTGATTGGGATAGACTTAGGCTGGTTTAATCCCTATCAAAGCGACCAATTTATTTGGGCCTACTTTGCTCTTATCCCAGTCGTTGACTGGATTGAAAAGAAAGTAAACAATTTAGCAAGTGAAAAAGGAGAATGAATATGAAAAAGAAAAAGAAAGGTGGATTGTTATTTTTGATGTCTATTGTCTTGGGAGGTTTCTTGGGCATGTTTGTAGGGATGTTTAAGGCAGATGCCGAATCCAATGGAATTATGTTAGATGTAAAACCCTTGATACCATGGCTATCAGCTATCAGTTTACTACTAGCCGTCATTATTCTTTTTTTGACTTTCAATTTCCTAAAGAAAAGCAGAAAATTTCATTCCTTGTATCGAGAGGAAATGGATGATGATCTGAATGAAACCTATTATGTGCAGATGTATCGGAATCTCGAGTTTGGAACCATTGCTTTTAATATTGCAAGCGTAGCAATTTCATTGTCTATTTTTCTCTCATTAAATGAAGTGGTTATATTGCATACAGACCACCAAACATTTTCCCTCTCTTTCTTAGTCTTTGTGCTATCCTTAATCGCTCAAAAATCTCTTTTTAAAACAATTGCGATTGTGCGTCAGTTTGATTTGGCTCTTTTCTCTACACCAAAGGATGTCTTGGACTATATAAATTCCTATGATGAAGGGGAGCGCCAGGCTAATTTGGAACAGAGTTTTCGAATTTTATTCCAATTAAACCAATATGTCTTACCAGCCTTATATGTTTTTCTTATTATCATTTCTTTCTTGACAGGAGAGATTCAGTTACTAGCCTTCTTGCTTGTTGGAGCTATCCATATTTATATCAATGTGATGCAGTTACCTATGGTAAAACGCTATTTCAAATAAAGGAGTTTCTATGATTCGTGTTGAAAATGTAAGCAAAAGTTTTGGGAGCAAAAAAGCTCTTCATCAGATTTCTTTTGAGATTAAGGAAGGTGAAATCTTTGGTTTTCTTGGCCCTTCTGGCTCAGGTAAAACAACCATGATCAATGTCTTGACAGGTCAGTTGGCTGCAGATCAAGGTAAAACAGTTTTGTTAGGCAAGAACTCTCAAGATTTAACCTCAAATGATTTGGAACAAATTGGTATTGTTAGTGATGGCAGTGGCTTTTATGAAAAGATGAGTCTTTACAAAAATCTGCTCATTTACGCTAAGTTATATGGTCTCAAGTCAGATAGAGTAAATCAGGTGCTCCAACAGGTTGGATTGGCAGATGCTAAAGATATTATCGCAGAAAAACTATCTACAGGAATGAAACAACGAATGTTCTTGGCTCGTGCCCTTCTGAATGCTCCTAAGATTCTCTTTCTAGATGAGCCAACCAGTGGCTTAGACCCTACAACATCCAAGATGATTCATACCCTACTTCAAGAATTAAAGCAGGCGGGGACAACTATCTTTCTGACCACGCACGATATGAATGAAGCAACTCTGCTTTGTGATCGCTTATCTCTTTTGAATAAGGGAAACTTAATAGAGTATGGAAGTCCGCAAGATATCATCCAGAAGTACCATGTGGATAAGAAAGTACGTGTGGTTTATAATGATGGACGAGAACAGATAGTTCCATTTGAAGAATTGCCACATTTAGACACGACAGATTTGATGGTGGTTCACTCTTGTGAGCCGACTTTAGAAGAAATCTTTATCAGATTGACAGGAGAAAAGTTAGATGTTTAGAAAATTAAATGCCCTACTATGGTTAAGATTACAAGTTCTTATCAGCAATTCAACTTTATTGGCGAGTCTATTGATGCCTTTTGGTACTGCTATTCTATATAATGAATTTTCAAATAAGGATGGACAATTGAGCCTATTTTTACTATCTGCTAGCTTGACGATGGTCTTGAGCATGGGAAGTGGTTATATGGTATCGATTATGATGGCAGAAGATAAGGAAAAGCGCAATCTTAAATCACTCATCCTAAGTGGTGTGACAGCAACAGAATATACTATTAGTATGCTCGTTCTTCCTATGTTGATTATGTTGCTTGGAATGATTTTACTACCAATCTATCTTAAAGTAGATGTATCAGGTTACCTATTTGCCTATGTTATCTATTTGGTCTTAGCAACTATTAGTGTTATTTTTCTCAACCTTCTAATCGGTGCGGTGTCAGATACTCAATCTAAAGCGCAAGTTTATAGTATCTTCCCTATGTTAATTGTCTCTTTTTTACCTATGATTGCTCTTCAAAATGATACGGTTCAAAAAGTGTTGGATTACTCGTTCATCGGTCCTATTGTAAATCTTTTAAATAAAAAAGGTGGGGAAATATCTTTTTCTAACATCGGTATGTTACTTGCCTGGGTACTTGTGTTAGGAATAGCAAACCTCTTTGTATTGAAAAACAGCTATAAAGCAAGATAGGAGAACTTTATGAAACTACTTAAAAACCTTGGCTGGTTTCTTCTAGCCATTCTATCCTTTGTGTTTATCTATGGTACCGTTCAGAGTGGGGCTGTAGAAGCTTTGAATCTAGGCGCTTCACCCTATGCTACTACCTTACTCTATGTGGCCTTGGCTGGAGTATATGTGTACGTCATTTATAAATGGTACCAGAAAGCTCCTGTCCATATTGAGAAGAGTGGGTTTAACCGATTTATTTGGCTCCCTGCCTTGGTTTGGTTCTTATCTCTTGTCGTTCAATTTTTCCTACCAAATGATCCTTCAGTAAATCAGCAAATAGCGACAGACTTGACCTTGTCTCAACCACTCTTCTCCTTCTTTGCTATTAATATTTTTGCTCCTTTGACGGAAGAACTCATCTTTAGAGGGATGTTAGCACGCTATCTCTTTCCTAAGCAGGACAATAGCAAACAAACTCTGCTTTTCCTTCTGGTATCGAGTGTTCTGTTTGCTTTGATTCATTCTCCAGGAACTTTGCAACAGTTTTTAGTTTATGCTAGTCTTGGTTTTAGCTTGGGCTTGGCTTATATTAGCAGAAAAGGTCTGGTCTACAGTATTTCTCTCCACGCTTTGAATAATTTAATCGGCTTTTTGATGATACTCATGTTATAATAGAGTCAGGAGGTCACATGAAACGAGTAATTTTATTAGCAGTGATTCAAGCAGTCGTTCTATTTTTCATCATTGGAGCGCTAGCTTATGCCTTTAAGGGCGATTTCTTCTACAACTATCTAGCAGTTGTCTTTGCCCCTATTGCAGGTGTCTTGCGTTTTGGGACGGCTTACATAACGGAAATTGTCTTGCCTCGAAAGGCAGCTGAAATCGCTGAAAAGCGTAAAGCAGGCAAAAATTCAAAATAAAAGAGTCCGATGAAGTTCATCGGATTTTTGTATGGACGCTAATTTTTAGGGTCGTCACTGGATTTTTAAAGACTGACAAACTTTTCTGATGATTTTCATGAAGAGCTTGTGCTTTTATGGTAAAATAGTAACAGAATAAAAGAGGAGAGAAACAATGAAACGTAGTATGTATGCTGGTCGTGTTCGTGAGGAACACATCGGACAAGAAATAACCTTGAAAGGATGGGTAGGCCGTCGTCGTGACCTTGGTGGTTTGATCTTTATCGATCTTCGTGACCGTGAAGGAATCATGCAGTTGGTTATCAACCCTGAAAAAGTATCTGCAGAGGTTATGGCAACAGCTGAAAGCCTTCGTAGTGAATTTGTTATCGAGGTGACTGGCCAGGTCGCTGCGCGTGAACAAGCCAATGATAAGTTGCCAACTGGTGTAGTTGAGTTAAACGTGACAGCTCTGACAGTGCTTAATATAGCTAAAACAACACCATTTGAGATTAAGGATGGGATTGAGGCCAATGACGATACGCGTTTGCGTTACCGTTACCTTGACCTTCGCCGTCCAGAAATGTTGGAAAATCTTAAACTTCGTGCTAAGGTGACCCACTCTATCCGTAATTACTTGGATGAGTTGGAGTTTATCGACGTGGAGACACCATTCCTTTCTAAGTCAACACCTGAAGGGGCGCGTGACTATTTGGTACCGTCTCGTGTTAATAAAGGGCATTTTTATGCTCTTCCTCAAAGTCCACAAATTACTAAGCAATTGTTGATGAATGCTGGTTTTGACCGCTACTACCAAATCGTCAAATGTTTCCGTGACGAGGACTTGCGTGGAGACCGCCAGCCTGAATTTACTCAGGTCGACTTGGAAACGTCTTTCCTTACTGAGCAAGAAATCCAAGATATCACAGAAGGCTTGATTGCGCGCGTGATGAAGGAAACCAAAGGTATCGAAGTGACGCTTCCATTCCCTCGTATGAAGTATGATGACGCTATGGCTCTTTACGGTTCTGACAAGCCAGATACTCGTTTTGACATGTTGCTTCAGGACTTGACAGCAGTGGTCAAAGGTGTAGACTTTAAAGTCTTTTCAGAAGCACCTGCTGTAAAAGCCATTGTGGTCAAAGGAGCTGCGGACAACTACTCACGTAAAGACATCGACAAGATGACTGAAGTAGCCAAACAGTACGGTGCCAAAGGTCTTGCTTGGGTCAAGGTTGTTGATGGAGAATTAAACGGACCAGTTGCTAAGTTCTTGACTAGTATCCAAGCAGAATTGACAGCAGCACTTGCGCTTGAGGATAAGGACTTGGTTCTCTTTGTGGCAGATACGCTTGAGGTAGCCAATGCAACTCTCGGTGCCCTTCGTGGACGTATTGCCAAAGAGCTTGGTTTGATTGATAGCGATAAATTCAACTTCCTTTGGGTGGTTGACTGGCCAATGTTTGAATGGTCTGAAGAAGAAGGTCGCTACATGAGTGCCCACCATCCATTCACGCTTCCACAGGAAGAAACTGCTCACGAATTAGAAGGTGATTTGGCTAAGGTTCGTGCCATTGCTTACGATATCGTCTTGAACGGTTATGAGCTTGGTGGTGGTAGCCTTCGTATAAACCAAAAAGACCTTCAAGAACGCATGTTCAAGGCTCTTGGTTTCTCAGCCGAAGAAGCAAATGACCAGTTTGGCTTCCTTCTTGAAGCCATGGACTATGGTTTCCCACCACACGGTGGCTTGGCTATCGGGCTTGACCGCTTTGTCATGTTGCTTGCAGGAGAAGAAAATATTCGTGAAGTCATTGCTTTCCCTAAAAACAATAAGGCAAGTGACCCAATGACACAAGCTCCTTCAACAGTAGCTCTCAAACAACTAGAGGAACTCAGCTTACAAGTAGAAGAAGATGAAACAAGCAAAACGAATTAAGCGGTGGCGCTATTATCTGCGCCGCTTTGCTCATCAGATAAAAATTTTACGTGTCTTACAAAGCATCTCTCGCGAAAAATATGATGAGAAAATTTCGGCCTCTCTGGTCTATGGTTTTTTATCAGCAGTGGCGGTCAATTTCTTTTTCCAACCAGGACATGTGTATTCGAGTGGTGCGACAGGTCTGGCACAGATTATCTCTGATTTGAGTAATCACTGGTTTGGTTTTCATATTCCGATTTCATTGGCTTTCTACGCTATTAATTTCCCTTTGATGGTCTTAGCTTGGTATCAGATTGGCCATAAGTTCACCATCTTTACCTTTATCACGGTGTCCATGAGTTCCTTCTTTATCCAGTTTGTCCCTGTGGCGACCTTGACGGAGGATCCCATTATCAATGCCCTTTTTGGGGGTGTTGTCATGGGCTTGGGGATTGGTTTTGCTCTTCGCAACAATATCTCCAGTGGTGGGACGGATATCGTCAGCCTGACCATTCGCAAGAAAACGGGTAAGAATGTTGGTAGTATTTCTTTCTTGGTAAATGGGACTATCATGCTGATAGCTGGTTTGACCTTTGGTTGGAAATACGCTCTCTACTCTATGATTACCATCTTTGTCTCTAGCCGTGTGACAGACGCTGTCTTTACCAAGCAAAAACGGATGCAGGCTATGATTGTGACCAATCATCCAGAGAAGGTAATTGAAAAAATCCATAAAAAATTGCACCGCGGAGCCACCATGATCCACGATGCAGAAGGAACCTATAATCACGAGAGAAAGGCAGTTTTAATTACTGTCATTACACGTGCAGAGTTTAATGAATTTAAACAGATTATGAAACAGGTGGATCCAGGCGCCTTTGTCTCTGTATCGGAGAATGTTCATATTTTGGGACGGTTCGTTGAAACAGATAATTAATGACCAAAAAAACCAGCTCGAGCTGGTTTTTATTTTTCAATAATTTTGTGGGCAATCAACTGACGGTAACAAATTTGCTTATTGCTTTTAGCATCGTTGATAATTTGGAGGATAGTTTCAAGGGAAACACGACCAAGTTCTAGGCTATTGATATCAACATAGGCCGCCAAGTTGAGCTTGGGATTGACCGAGTCAAAGCTGAGAACAGGGACATCCAGTTGGTACTTAGCAATATAGTCACAGACCCCTTCGGCTAGGAGACTATCGGTTGTGATGATAGCATCGATTTGTGGGTCATGCTGAAAGAGAAGCTGACTAAATTGATATCCTTTTTCCTCTAGAAATTCATTTGCAAAGTAGGTCAGATTGTCATCAAGAGGCAGTTGGTATTGCTTGAGTGCTGACTCATAGCCTGTTAAACGGTCTTGTGTAACGAAGAGTTTCTTAGAACCTCCGATAAAGGCAATTCGTTTGCATCCTTTTTTGATGAAATATTCGGTTGCATCAAAACCAGCTTGGGCATTGTCATTATCGACAAGAGGGATAAAGGGTGAAATAGATTTTCCTAGAATGAGGAAGGGGAACTGCTCTTCAGCCACCAATTTGACCAAGGGATCTTCCTCTTCAGCATAAAGGAAAATCAAACCATCCACACGTTTACCGTAAACCATTTGTGAAATAGCTTTAAGGCGTTCTTTTTCATCTTTACCTGTTGCTATCTGAATGGCATAGTGGTTTTCAGATGCGACTTGAGAGATGCCACGTAGGACTGATGGAAAGAAAGGATTCTGGTAGAAGGCATCTGAGTCGTCAGGAAGGACCAAGCCGATAACTTGGGTATAACTGCTTACCAAACTACGAGCATTAAGGTTAGGGTGGTAATTGAGCTCCTTCATAGCCTTGCGAACGCGTTTTTTTGTTTCGTCGCTAATGGTTGATTTGTTTTGAATAACACGGGTTACGGGTGAAGGCGAAACACCAGCAGCCTTGGCCACGTCTTTAATCGTAACGGGCATAAAAATCTCCTATTTATGGTAATCTGGATCACGGAAATGCGTTTTATAAAAGATAGTGACCAGATACAGAACAAAAAGAATGTTTTGTACAGTAATGAGAGTTGTCATATTTTGGCCAAAGAGTCCCAAAATAAGCGTAATCAGAGTTGGTAATCCTAAACAGTTCAAGATAAAATGGTAGCACTCTTTAAAGGTCCTAAATGAAAAGAGGCGTGATTTCTTAGTGATATAAAGGAGAAGACTCGCTCCTAGAGAGACGATAAAGAAATTCAAACCAAATAGGAAGCTTGCACCGAGAACTAGGAAGAGACTGATATAGACACGATTCTGCTGGTACCAGTCTTTAGAAATTGCTTGGGTCAAGCTATCTTTACTTTTGAAACTCTCAGTCTCAATCGCTCGGTAAGAGATGCGTGTCAGCTCTTTACTTTCCTTGCTGATGACCAGTTCTTTTGTATCGAAATGCAGTTGCAAGTCCTTAGGTAATTCCTTGCTTGGGCTTGGACCGATTACAATAGAAGGCGCTTGACTAGCTGTTCCTGTATAAGTTAACTTACCATCAACAATTCTAGCATGCTCAGAGAAATCCTGGACAACCTTATCCGTCAGAGGTTCATAGACATTATCGATAAAGGTTTCTAGCGGATAAGTATCCTGGGAGCTGTTTTGAATAGCAATGGGTACCATAGACAAGCTGATAAGGAAGATACTGGTAAAGAGCAGTTGAAACCAGTTGAGTCCGAAACGTTTGGACAGGGGCTTACGAAATCCCCAAATACTTGAAAAATATGAAAATGGATATGGAAGCATTTGTATCTTTCTAAAAGGTGTTTTCTATATGAGTATTATTATATAGAGAAATGTGCTTTATTTCAAGTCTAGGGGGTAAATTGCTTGTTGTTAGTATATATTTTGTAACAATAAGAAAAGGGTGGCGGGGATAGATTATCCCTTGTCGCCACCACTTGTAAGTCCTGAAACAAAGTTCTTTTGTAGGAAGAAGAAGAGAATACAGATTGGAAGGGCGATGAGGATAGCACCTGCTGAGAAGTAGGCAATCTTCATGTTTTTCACATTGTTAACGAAGGTTTGGAGACCAACGGCAACAGTAAAGTATTCTTTCTCACGAAGCAAGAAACTAGAGAGGATATAGTCTCCGAAAGGTCCCATGAAGGCCCAGAGAGCTTGCACAGCAATCATTGGGCGAACAAGTGGGAGAACAATTTGCCAGAAGCGGCGGAAGTGTCCTGCACCGTCTAGTTTTGCGGATTCATCTAGAGACATTGGCACTGTATCGAAGTAACCTTTCATGAGCCAAGCATTCATCGGGATACCACCACCAACATAAAGGAAGATGAGGAACCAGCTGTGGTTAAGGGCGTTCAACATAAGTGCCATAACGAAGAAGGCTGTCAAAGCGGCCATGGTTGGCACCATTTGGATAATCAAGAAGAAGACCAAACTTTGTTTACGAGCCAAGAAGTTGTAACGGCTATAGGCATAACCAGCAAGTACGATGATACTTGTTTGAACAGCCATAGTAATTAAGGCGATAATCAAAGTGTTGAGGTACCAAGTACCGTACAAGGTTTCAGAGAAGAGCCCTTGGAAGTTAGCAAAACTAAAGTCAACGTTGCTGTCTAGTTTAAAGGCTACTACGTTACCAGTCTTGAAGGCTGACATGATAGTAATCAACAGTGGATAGATAATCACGATTGAAAGGCCAATCAAGTAGAGGTAAGTAAGGGTTTGAGTCAGTCTACGTTTGAGTTTGATTGAGTTATTCATCTTAGACGTCCTCCATATCAAATGCGTGTAGTTTCTTGAATGCGATCATAGAGATTGAGATGACAATGATAGAGATAATCAAGGTAACAGCTGCCGCCATAGAGTATTGAGGAGATGTACCTGTTGTCAGACGGTAGATCCATGAGATCAAGATATCGGTTGAACCAGCTCCACCACCGACACTACCAGGTCCTCCAGCATTAAAGAGGTACATGATAGAGAAGTTGTTAAAGTTGAAGGTGTATTGGCTAATCAAAGTAGGTGCCGCAACAGCCAAGATCATTGGGAAAGTGATGTTGCGGAATTTTTGCCAAGCATTGGCACCATCAATATAAGCCGCTTCGTAAAGGTCGTTAGGAATAGATTGCAAGATACCCAAAGTCAAAACGTAGATGTATGGGAATCCAAGCCAACCTTGCATCATAATCAAGGCAATCTTAGTCCAAGTTGGGTCTGTTTTCCAAGGAATAAGAGCCCCATCAAGGAAAGGAAGGAATTTAGCCAGGATTGGCAATACTTGAGTGTTGATAGCTCCGACACTATCGTTAAACATGTTTGAGAATGTCAAGATAGTGATGAAGGCTGGGACAGCCCAAGGAAGAAGGAAAATAACACCAAAGATACGTTTTCCTTTGATAAATGGTTGGTTAGCAATGATAGCTGTGAAGATACCGATGACGATCTGTAAAGTTGAGGCAGCCAAAGCCCAGATGATGGTCCAAGAAAGAACGGCACCAAAGGCAGAACGGAAGGTACTCAAGCTCCAGATATTCGTAAAGTTGGTCAAACCAACCCAGTCCAACAATTTGTTTGGTGGCAAGTGCTGGAAGTCGTAGTTGGTAAAGGCAATCATCAAGGTTACGATAACTGGGAAGATAATCGCAAAAGTCATGGCAACATAAGATGGAATGATCAAGAGGTAAGGGAAGCCATTTTCATAGATTCCTTTGATCATATCTTTTAGCGTAAGTGGTACTGGAATTCCATTGTTAATACGTTTTGCGATTGTATGTGCATCTTTAATATTTGAGAAATAAAAGAGCACATAAACGACTACAAAGATTAAATGGAAGGCACCACGAATCAGCATAAAGAGTGAATTGTCACGACCTGGCTTGTCACCAAGAGTGATGAGATTGCTTAATTCAGGGGCTGCAAGTGCTAGGAAATAAAGGACAAATACGATGGTTACACCAAGGAAGATAAAACCTTTGGCTTTTTGTTTATTGTAAATCTGTCCTAACCCAGGAATGATAGACAGCAGGGCTGCTTTACTAGGTTGTTGCTTTTCCATAATAACTCCTTTCATAGGATACTGGTTTCTAATCAAAACCTAAACTATATATGTTTTTCTATTGATAAATTCAAAGGGGGATTTGAATTCCACCCCCCTTGAACAAATTTTTTATTCACCAAATTTTTGTTTGATTGTTTCTTTAATCAATGTTACAGCATCGTTAGCAGCTGTTTTAGCGTCTTTCTTACCGCTTACAGAGTCAAAGAGCATGTTAGCAGCTGGTTCCCAAACTGCAGACATTTGAGAGATGTTTGGCATTGGTTGAGCGTTCTTGAACTGTTTGATAACAGCTGTTGTCAACTCATCGTTTTTACCTTCAGCGTATGAACGAGCTTCAGTGTTAGCTGGGATTTCGTTAGTTTTATCGTAGAAGGCTTTTTGTTGTTCAGTTGAAACAAGGAAGTCTACAAATTTTTGTGCTCCTTCAAGGTTCTTAGTGCTTGATGGGATGATCCAAGCTTTACCACCACCGAATGCTGCGTAGTCTTTTCCGTTTGGAAGAGTTGGGATAGTTGCAACACCGTAGTTTACTTTAGCATCTTTGAAGGCTTGAGCTTTCCAAGGTCCATCGATAATAGCAGCTGTTTTACCTTCTTGGAATTGAGTTTGGATTAAGTTTCCAGCAGCTGTACCATCTTGCATACCTTTAGGCCATTTTTCGTACCAAGATTTAGCATAGTTGATACCTGCGATAGAACCGTCGTTTGCAAGACCGATGTCTTTAGCGTCTTTACCGTTTTGTCCGAATACGTAAGCACCGTTACCAGCAAGAAGTCCGTATGCAAAGTAGAAGTTTGTCCAGTCAGCTAGGAAAGCAGAAGTTTTTCCATCTTCTCCAGCGAATGCGTATTTGCTATCTTTAGCAAGGTTTTCTAAGTCAGCAAAAGTTTTTGGAGCTTCTTTTACCAAGTCTTTGTTGTAGTACATAACAAGTGACTCGATAACGGCAGGAGCACCGTAAACTTTACCGTCAGCAGCTGTTACAAGAGATTTAGTTTTATCATCTGTTTTAGCGCCGTCGCTCAATTTAACTTCTGAAAGTTGTCCGTCAGTACCAAGGCTACCTACACGGTCGTATGGTGCCATCATAACGTCAGCAGCTTGACCTGATTGGTTGTCAAGAGAAAGTTTGTCAAGACCACCAAGTTGGTCACCAGATTTGATGTTAACTTTTGTTCCTGACTCTTTTTCGTAAGCTTTAGCAACTGTTTCAGCGAAAGCTTTGTATTGGTCTTCAACGTAAAGAGTGATTTCTTTCCCTGCAGATGAACCAGCATCAGCAGCTTTTTCAGCAGGTTTGCTTCCACAAGCTACCAAAAGCAAGCTAGCAAGTGTAACAGTTCCAAGCACAGTAGCGCTCTTCATGAATTTAGATGACATAGTGTATTCCTCCTAAAGAATAACAAATTTTATAATGAGGAAACGCAAACGTTTTCCTTTATGGGACTAGTATAACACAATCAGAAAGCGGTTGCAAGTGTTTTTTATAAAAAAAATAAAAAAATTGTAGAAAATGGTAAACGCTTAATCGTCGTATAAATAGTAGAAAATCTTAAAAATCGGTTTTGTTTCAAATTTAAAAAAGTTGAGAAAACGATTGCCTAATTTACAAATGGAAAGTAGAGAGAATTCTCACTTTATTTTTGCTTAAGTAAGATAAGTGAAACCCTTATTCCTATTTTGTTTGTTTCCTGAAAGGATATATATACGAGTAAGAAGAAAAAATTTTTAAAAAATAATCAAAAAAGTTATTTAAAACCGCTTGCATTTATCAAGAAAATGAGATATACTAATCATAGCGCAAACGTTTGCGTTCGTAAAAATGTAATATCTAACTATAAACACATGAGGTGCTTATTATGAAAAAACGTCAAAGTGGTGTGTTGATGCACATTTCTTCTCTTCCAGGAGCATACGGAATCGGATCATTTGGTAAAAGTGCTTACGACTTCGTTGATTTTTTGGTTCGCACAAAACAACGTTACTGGCAAATCCTTCCATTAGGAACAACTAGTTATGGAGACTCTCCTTACCAATCTTTCTCAGCCTTCGCAGGGAACACTCATTTTATCGATTTAGATATCTTGGTGGAACAAGGTTTGTTGCAAGCAAGTGACCTTGAAGGGGTTGACTTTGGTAGCGATGCGTCTGAAGTTGATTATGCGAAAATCTACTATGCACGTCGTCCTCTTTTAGAAAAAGCGGTAAAACGTTTCTTGGAAGTAGGAGATGTTAAAGATTTTGAGAAATTTGCTCAAGACAACCACTCATGGCTTGAACTCTTTGCAGAGTATATGGCTATTAAAGAAAATTTTGACAATCTTGCTTGGACTGAATGGCCAGATGCAGATGTTCGTGCTCGTAAAGCTTCAGCACTTGAAAGCTACCGTGAGCAATTGGCAGACAAGTTGGTTTACCACCGTGTGACTCAATACTTCTTCTTCCAACAATGGTTGAAATTGAAAGCTTACGCTAACGACAATCACATCGAAATCGTTGGGGACATGCCAATCTACGTAGCGGAAGATTCAAGCGATATGTGGGCAAATCCACATCTCTTCAAGACAGATGTCAACGGTAAGGCGACTTGCATCGCAGGATGCCCACCAGATGAGTTTTCTGCAACTGGTCAGCTTTGGGGTAACCCAATCTATGACTGGGAAGCAATGGACAAAGACGGCTATAAATGGTGGATTGAACGCTTGCGTGAAAGCTTCAAAATCTACGATATCGTTCGTATCGACCACTTCCGTGGGTTCGAATCTTACTGGGAAATCCCTGCTGGTTCTGATACAGCAGCACCTGGTGAATGGGTCAAAGGTCCTGGCTACAAGCTTTTTGCAGCCGTTAAGGAAGAACTTGGTGAGCTAAACATCATCGCTGAAGACCTTGGTTTTATGACAGACGAAGTTATCGAATTGCGTGAACGTACTGGCTTCCCAGGAATGAAGATTCTTCAATTTGCTTTCAACCCAGAAGACGAAAGCATCGATAGCCCACACTTGGCACCTGCTAACTCAGTTATGTACACAGGAACACACGATAACAATACGGTTCTTGGTTGGTACCGTAACGAGATCGATGATGCGACTCGTGAATACATGGCTCGCTACACTAACCGTAAAGAATACGAAACAGTGCCACATGCTATGCTTCGTACAGTCTTTTCATCAGTTAGCTTCATGGCAATTGCAACTATGCAAGATTTGCTAGAATTAGATGAGACAGCTCGTATGAACTTCCCATCTACTCTTGGTGGAAACTGGTCTTGGCGTATGACTGAAGATCAATTGACACCAGCTGTCGAGGAAGGCTTGCTTGACTTGACAACAATCTATCGCCGAATCAATGAAAATTTGGTAGATTTAAAGAAATAATACAATATCAGGAGACACCTTAAACATGTTATCACTACAAGAATTTGTACAAAATCGTTACAATAAAACCATTGCAGAATGTAGCAATGAAGAGCTTTACCTTGCTCTTCTTAACTACAGCAAGCTTGCAAGTAGCAAAAAACCAGTTAACACTGGTAAGAAAAAAGTTTACTACATCTCAGCTGAGTTCTTGATTGGTAAACTTTTGTCAAACAACTTGATCAACCTTGGTCTTTACGACGATGTTAAAAAAGAACTTGCAGCTGCAGGTAAAGACTTGATTGAAGTTGAAGAAGTTGAATTGGAACCATCTCTTGGTAATGGTGGTTTGGGACGTTTGGCTGCCTGCTTTATCGACTCAATTGCGACTCTTGGTTTGAACGGTGACGGTGTTGGTCTTAACTACCACTACGGTCTTTTCCAACAAGTTCTTAAAAACAACCAGCAAGAAACAATTCCAAACGCATGGTTGACAGAGCAAAACTGGTTGGTTCGCTCAAGCCGTAGCTACCAAGTGCCATTTGCTCACTTCACATTGACATCAACTCTTTACGATATCGATGTACCTGGTTACAAGACAGAAACTAAGAACCGCTTGCGTTTGTTTGACTTGGATTCAGTTGATTCTTCAATCATTAAAGATGGTATCAACTTTGATAAAACAGACATCGCTCGCAACTTGACTCTTTTCCTTTACCCAGATGATAGTGACCGTCAAGGTGAATTGCTCCGTATCTTCCAACAATACTTCATGGTTTCAAACGGTGCGCAATTGATTATCGAAGAAGCAATCGAAAAAGGAAGCAACTTGCATGACCTTGCTGACTACGCAGTTGTACAAATCAACGATACTCACCCATCAATGGTTATTCCTGAGTTGATCCGTCTTTTGACTGCTCGTGGTATCGAACTTGACGAAGCAATCTCAATCGTTCGTAGCATGACTGCCTACACTAACCACACAATCCTTGCTGAAGCCCTTGAAAAATGGCCTCTTGAATTCTTGCAAGAAGTGGTTCCTCACTTGGTACCAATCATCGAAGAATTGGACCGTCGTGTGAAAGCAGAATACAAAGATCCAGCTGTTCAAATTATCGATGAGAGCGGACGTGTTCACATGGCTCACATGGATATCCACTACGGATACAGCGTTAACGGGGTTGCAGCACTTCACACTGAAATCTTGAAAAATTCTGAGTTGAAAGCCTTCTACGACCTTTACCCAGAAAAATTCAACAACAAAACAAACGGTATCACTTTCCGTCGTTGGCTCATGCATGCTAACCCAAGATTGTCTCACTACTTGGATGAGATTCTTGGAGAAGGTTGGCACCATGAAGCAGATGAGCTTGAAAAACTTTTGTCTTATGAAGACAAAGTCGCTGTCAAAGAAAAATTGGAAAGCATCAAGGCTCACAACAAACGTAAATTGGCTCGTCACTTGAAAGAACACCAAGGTGTGGAAATCAATCCAAACTCTATCTTTGATATTCAAATCAAACGTCTTCACGAGTACAAACGCCAACAAATGAACGCTTTGTACGTGATCCACAAATACCTTGACATCAAAGCTGGTAACATCCCTGCTCGCCCAATCACAATCTTCTTTGGTGGTAAAGCAGCTCCAGCCTACACAATCGCTCAAGACATCATCCACTTGATCCTTTGCATGTCAGAAGTTATTGCTAACGATCCAGCAGTAGCTCCACACTTGCAAGTAGTTATGGTGGAAAACTACAACGTTACTGCAGCAAGCTTCCTTATCCCAGCATGTGATATCTCAGAACAAATCTCACTTGCTTCTAAAGAAGCTTCAGGTACTGGTAACATGAAATTCATGTTGAACGGAGCTTTGACTCTTGGTACTATGGACGGTGCTAACGTTGAAATCGCTGAGTTGGTTGGAGACGAAAACATCTACATCTTCGGTGAAGATTCAGAAACTGTTATCGACCTTTACGCAAAAGCAGCTTACAAATCAAGCGAATTCTACGCTCGTGAAGCTATCAAACCATTGGTTGACTTCATCGTTAGCGATGCAGTTCTTGCAGCTGGAAACAAAGAGCGCTTGGAACGTCTTTACAATGAATTGATCAACAAAGACTGGTTCATGACTCTTCTTGACTTAGAAGATTACATCAAAGTCAAAGAGCAAATGCTTGCTGACTATGAAGACCGTGACGCATGGTTGGATAAAGTCATCGTTAACATTTCTAAAGCAGGATTCTTCTCATCTGACCGTACAATCGCTCAGTATAACGAAGATATCTGGCACTTGAACTAATACTCTTCGAAAATCAAATTCAAACCACGTCAGCGTTGCCTTGCCGTACTCAAGTACAGCCTGCGGCTAGCTTCCTAGTTTGCTCTTTGATTTTCATTGAGTATAAGATACAAGATTTATACTAATACACTTTCCTATAAAGCGAATTTCGATTGAAATTCGCTTTTTTTTTAATGCTTGAGTAGAAATAGACCTCAGATACTTTATTGAAATGGGGCACTTATATAAGATAGTTGCTTAAAACTATTCGTTATAATTATTTTTTCTGAAAATTGTAGGAAAGTGTGTTAAAATGGAAACGTATACAAGTAGTTGTTTGAATGTCTAATTAGAATTTGAAGAGGCGCATTATGAGTAATTTAGAAATAGGGAAACGGATTCGCACTTTACGAACTGAAAAAGGACTGAGTAGAGAAGCCTTTTGTGGCGATGAAAAAGAACTTACTGTTCGTCAGTTGGGTCGAATTGAAACTGGAAATAATTTGCCCAGTTTAGCGAAACTAGATTATATAGCTGGAGTGCTAGAAATTCCGATATCTCAGTTAATTGATGAAGGCATGATAATTGTTCCTAAAGAGTATTTAAAACTAAAAACGAAATTGATTCGTCAGTCTATTCATGGAGATGAAGAAAAAATCCGCCAACGTGAGGCTATCTTTGAAGATATTCAGGAACATTTTTATGATCAACTCCCTGAGGATGAACAAATAGCAGTTGAAGTTTTACAAGCTATTGATGATGTGTATGTTTCTGAAAACTCTGAATTTGGAGAAGGTTTGATTGAGGAATACTTTGAGCAGTTACTTTTAAAAACAAATTATGACACCAATGATTTACTAATTTTACACCTATATTTTTTAAAGTGTACCTTGAATGCTAAGCCAATTGATAATGTATTTGAAAATATCTATGCTAACATCTTGGAGCAAACTAATTTCTCTGATGCCAACAATATTCATTTGATTCAAAGGGTTATTGTATCAATTGTTTTATATCACTTTAATATTGAATATTATGATTTAATGCCCCAAACGCTAAGTGCTGTACGAGAAATAATAGATGAAATCCAAGATTTTGCTTTACTACCTACAGTAGATTTTTTTGAAGCCAAATATTATATTCATACTAATCAGAATAAAGATCTTGCTTTGGACTACTATAATAAAGCAATAAACGGATCGAAATTATTAAATGATAAATCATTTAGGGATAGAGTAATAGAAGAAAAAAATAAGGATTTTCCATAATTTCAATTTAAAAACAGGACATAAATGTCAGTGGACATAAATGTCCTGTTTTTTTACTCTCATAAGGGATATACTGTTAGTGTAAATAAGTTAAGCAGAACGCAATGCTAGAAACATTACTATTTAACGGGATGTAGATTAGCAGGCGGGAGGAAAATATGGTAAAAACAATTGACTATTATATGGATGAAAAATTTGTCAAGAAGGACTATCTGATTATCAAAAATAGTCTAGATAGCAGACGCCTATGTAAAGTAACACTTGATGAGAAGCTACTAAAATTAGTTCTCTTGCTTCCAAATGAAATGAGAGAAATCAAAATGGACTCTAACTTAAAGCCTAGAATTAGAGTTGTTGACATAACCGATGGGAGTGAGTGAAGTTTCTAAAATACAATTTATCATTAGAAAGAGGTAATACAATGATTAAGGTAGAAAGAGTTACAAAGCGATTTGGAGATAATATTGCTTTAAATCAAATTAGTTTTTCAATAAACGAAGGAGAAATTTTTGGATTCCTAGGTCCATCTGGTTCAGGGAAAACAACAATGATCAATATTCTGACAGGACAGCTACAGGCTAACAGCGGAAAGACAGAATTATTAGGGAAAGATTCTCAAAAATTACTTCCGTCAGATTTTGAAGAGTTAGGTTTAGTAGGTGACACAAGTGGTTATTACGAAAAATTAAGTTTGTACAATAACTTGTTGCTATTTGCAAGACTATACGGAGTTTCAAAATCTCGAATTGAAGAAATTCTAAAACAAGTTGGTCTGTATGATAGTAAAGACACTCCAGCTGAGAAACTTTCTACAGGAATGCGTCAACGAATGCTTTTAGCTCGTGCTTTAATCAATTACCCTAAAGTTCTATTTTTAGACGAACCTACAAGTGGGTTAGATCCCACCACCTCAAAGAAGATTCACAAATTACTATAGGAGTTAAAGGAAAGAGGAACAACCATTTTCTTAACTACTCATGATATGAATGAGGCGACTTTATTATGTGATAACCTAGCTCTTTTGAATAAAGGTGATCTTATTGAACAAGGAAGCCCAAGCGAAATTATCCAAAAATACAACACGGAAAAAAAAGTTGCAGTAACTTATAGTGATTCTACTAAAAAGGTAGTGCGCTTTGAAGACTTGCAGCAAGAAGATTATAAAAAAATGATGACGATTCACTCATGTGAACCAACTTTAGAAGATATTTTTATTAAATTGACAGGAGAAAAATTAGATGTTTAAGAGAATTTTAGCCCTTATCTGGTTGAGGACACAAGTATTATTAACAAACAAAAACACTTTGGTACAAGTAGTATTCCCATTCTTTCTGGTTCTACTCTTCCAAAATTTTATGAATACAGATGGTACTCAAGGGAAAACACTATTGTATAGTTCTTTAACAATGGCATTCTCATTTTCTTCTGGGTCAATGATTTCAAACTCTATTGCAGAGGAAAAAGAAAAAAGAATTTTTAAAACACTCATTTTAAGCGGAGTTCGCCGTGGAGAATATCTTGTTTCCGTGTTGTTTTATCCTGTAATCTTTGCCTTGGCTGCAGTTATTTCTTTCCCTATTATGGTTGAAGTGGATTTCGCAAAAGATTATCCTGTATACCTTGTAGTAGCTTCTCTGGTAGCATTATGTACAATCCTCTTAAATTTAGTGATTGGAGCTATTTCAGAGACACAAACTCAGGCTCAGGTTTATGGTTTGATTCCAATGCTTGGTCTCTCATTCTTGCCAATGTTTTCTCAAGTTAGCTCAGAGATCAAGAAATTTATGGATACAACCTTCTTAGGAGTTTATGTAGATTTCTTTAATAAACCAGATTTCAAGTTGAATTTTGACAGTTTGGGAATCACTTTTGCTTGGGTTGTAGCATTACTTGCCCTTAGTTATTGGGGTTTAAAAAATAAAAAAAGAGTACAGTTTGGAAAACTAACAATTAATCAACTTCAAAAACTAACTTTTTTAAAGTTTAGTGTTAGTAAGTTTTGTAAGAAACCTAGTTTAAAACAGTAAACCAGCGCTTAAAATGCTGGTTTTTACTGTCTTCAACCTCATGTTTCTTCGTAGTTGATTACCTCACATCCCTTGTATTCGCTTACATAAAGTATTATAATATAATTGTAGGAAAGAAGGTGTTTTTATGTGGAAAAAATATTTTTCAAAATATAAATGGACGGATTTATTTTGGATTCTATTTGTTATTTTAACATGCCTCTATATAGGTAACCATGATTTGTTTCCTCTCAATCATCAAGAAATCTCGCTTCGAGGGAGTTTCTGGGGATTTGTACTTGCCTTATATCAATTGCTATTTATTGATAAGTTTATTATCTCGAATCGAAAATAAATATGAGGTATATGCCTGACTGGCTACTTTTAATATTGATTTTGGAGGAAGATTTTGTCTCTATTATTTATTATTTTAAATTTGTTTATCTTGTACAAGATCTATTCTTTGAGGCGAGAGAAATCGAAATACTTGATTTATACGGCCTATATCATATTTGGGGTAAATGTAATGTATGATATTCAATGGTTATTAAAAGAACTGGTTTCAAAGATTTCCACTTAATGTGTATAGAAACTCCAGCGATTTTTGCATAACAAAACGCATAAGATTAAGGTTTTAGCACCTGTTCTTATGCGTTTTTGTAATATTGAAGATTTTCGGTAAGTTTTCTACCTTTGCGAACTCTAGTTTAGATTGCTTTCCCAACCAAAATCTCTGCCTCAATGGTAATCTCTGTCAGTTGGCTCCAGTCAATCTTGCTCTGGTCGATGTGAAAGAGGAGCGGAGTCATACTGAGTAGGGCTTGGAGCTGATCTGCTGTGATAGTCTTAGTCAGAGAGGCCGTTTGGCTAGATAGGATGGTAAAGTGTTCTTGGAAATGATTTTTGATATCTTGGTTGGAATAGTTCTTGTTTGTAAGCTGGTCTTGTACCTTCTGACGGATTTCTTTGAGGTGATTTTTAGTTGGAATAACCTTTATCAAGATACCGTCTTTGGATAAAACGCGACGAAATTCTCCATAGTTGGCAGGTGAGAAGATATCAAGCAGGATATCCATGCTGGCGTCTTTTATAGGAAGACGAGCTAAGTCACCAACGAACCAATTGACTGCCCAGTTGGGTTCGCTCTTGGCAGCGATTTGGACGGAATCTTTGGAAATATCAAAGGCATAGAAGGTTTTGTCAGGATGACTTTCTTGGAGTTTGCGAGAATAGAATCCTTCGCCACAGCCGATATCTAAGACTGTGGTGCTAGTTTTTGATCTTGCAAGCAAGTCAGATACAGCATCTAAAATAGCTTGGTAAAAGCCGGCTTCTAGGATTTGTTGACGATTTTGAAAATTTTCCTTGTCGTAGTTGGTAGATTGCTTGATTTGAGGAGCTAGATTGACATAGCCGAATTTTGCTAGGTCAAAAGAATGGCGATTGCTACATTTGAGACTGCTCTCAACCAGAGTCAGCTTTTCTTGGCAGATAGGACAGGCAAAGGCAGTGGCAGAAGCAAAACGCTGAAGTTTGGGTTTGAGATTTGTATTCATAGTTTAAGTGTATCAAAAGAGGCAGATGAAAGCAACTTTAGGAATAAGTAGATGAGAGATTCAGTAGAAATAAAACTGATTCTCCAATTTATGAAATGAAATTGCTTTTATATCTAAATTGCTATATAATAATGATAAGGAGGAAATAAGTATGTTAAAAGAAGTATTAAGCGTCGCAAAAGTTGCGAAAAAATCATCACTCTTTTTGGGTGGTGTCGCATTTGGTACCCTTGGCTTGAAAATCTTAGCAAGTAAGGAAGCTAAAAAAGGTTATTCTAAAGCTTTGGCTAAGGCTTATAAGTTAAAAGACGAGCTAGATGCATCTGTTTCTGTTGTGAAGCAACATGGAGATGATGTCTTGCAAGATGCCAAATATTTGTACGAGCAAGAGAAAAAAGAAGAGCAATTAGATAGCCTTATAGGGGAATAATATGTCTTTTAAAGTGCTACATAGAGGATACCAACATATCCGACTATCATCTTCTTTTTCACTCACCTTGGATATTCAAGACTATCTTCGTTCCTTGGCGAGAGATGAAAAGGGGATTGAGTCTATCCAGTTTTACATGGATCAACAGCACTTTACTCTACGCATAAAAGAAGGCTTTTCTGTATTAGATAATGCAGAAGCCTTTTTAAAAAGAATTGATAAAGGGAAAGTTTCTGAGTTGATGACTCTTCCCATTCGTAGAGAAGAGAGTGCTTATTCTATTGTTTCAGGTGCAGCGATTAAGCGTGTACTTTTTCGTAGTCTTGTACCGTCTCCAATTCGCTATATATGGACTTGTTATCAGGCTTTGGGCTATATTAGAGAAGCCTATCAAACACTAGCGCGTAAGGAACTAACGATGGAGGTCTTGGACTGTTCGGCGATTTTATTGTCCTTGTTTATGAACCAATCCAAGACAGCTAGCAATATCATGTTTATGCTTGATTTGGGGAATCATTTAGATCAGTGGTCTTTGAAAAAAACTGCAACAGATTTAGAACAAAGCCTTCTTGCAAAAGAGAGCGATGTATTTCTAGTACAGGGCGATACGGTTGTTAGTATCAAGAGTTCCGATGTTCAAATAGGAGATGTCTTGATCTTATCTCAAGGAAATGAAATTCTGTTTGATGGACAAGTAGTTTCAGGTTTAGGTATGGTTAACGAAAGTTCCTTGACGGGAGAGAGTTTTCCAGTTGAAAAAAGAGAGTCTGATTTGGTTTGTGCAAATACAGTATTAGAAACTGGAGAGTTACGCATTCGTGTAACCGATAATCAGATGAACAGTCGGATTTTACAACTGATTGAGTTGATGAAGAAATCTGAAGAAAACAAGAAAACGAAACAACGCTATTTCATCAAGATGGCGGACAAGGTCGTCAAATATAATTTCTTGGGGGCTGGGCTGACTTACCTATTAACAGGTTCTTTTTCTAAGGCTATCTCTTTCCTATTGGTCGATTTCTCCTGTGCTTTGAAAATTTCTACTCCTGTAGCTTATTTGACAGCTATCAAGGAGGGGTTGAATCGTGAAATGGTGATTAAGGATGGAGATGTTCTGGAGAAATATCTGGAAATTGATACTTTCTTATTTGATAAGACGGGAACAATCACAACTAGTTATCCTATAGTTGAAAAGGTGTTACCTTTTGGGGACTATAGTGAGGAAGATATTCTCAGAATCAGTGCCTGTCTTGAGGAGCACATCTATCATCCTATCGCTAATGCCATCGTCAAGCAAGCTGAGATAGAGGGGATTGAACATGAGGAAATGCATGGGAAACTCCAATATATTGCAAGCAAGGGGATCAAATCTCATATAGATGGCCAACCAGTTCTTATTGGGAATTATGTCTTGATGCAGGATGAGCAGATTTATATCAGTTCAGAACAAAATGCTTTAATTGAAGAGTACAAGAGTCACTACAATCTCTTATTCTTGGCTTATCAGAATGAATTGATTGGAATGTTCTGCATTCATACTCCTTTGAGAAAAGAAGCAAAAGCAGCCTTGGAGAAACTTAAGGCACAAGGGAAAAAATTGATTCTGGCAACAGGAGATACCTTGGTTAGGACAGAGGAATTAGTCAAAGATTTGCCCTTTGATCAGGTCTATACAGACTTGAAACCTGATGGGAAATTTGAGTTAGTAGAGGAACTACAGAAAGCAGGTCACACTATTTTGATGGTTGGGGATGGGTTGAATGACTCAGCTGCTCTAACCCTATCAGATATCGGTGTAGTGATGAATGAGAGTGCAGATATTTCTAAGCAGATGAGTGATATCTTATTGTTAGATAATCGCTTGGATTTCTTCCGAGAGTTGGATTGGCTATCATCATCTTTACAAACACTCATCAAGAAGAATATTCAAGATACCGTTGTCGTAAATAGTAGTTTGATTGGCTTTGGCTTGTTTAATTGGCTCAGTCCTTCAAATCTCTCCATCTTACATAATCTAACAACCTTGCGCATAGTCCTGCGTAGTCTGTCTATTAAGGGATAGGTAGGGGACTATTCACAGCAAAAAGGAGTTACCTTTCTTGAGGGTAACTCCTTTGTTTATAGGTAAATGTTGAACAGTTTAGTAAGTCAATACAAAGTATTTTTTCTTACCGCGACGGATAACAGTCAGTTCATTCTCTAACTTATCAGTGTCACTTAAGACATAGTCAAGGTCTTGGATGCGGTCGCCGTTGACGTAGATAGCTCCGTTTTGGACGTCTTCACGGGCTTGGCGTTTTGAGTTAACTACACCAGCTGACACGAGCAGTTCCACAATATTGTGGTTTTCGTCTACTTGTACTTGGTAGTTTGGCACACCACGAAGTCCTTGTTTGAGCTCTTTAACAGAAAGGTTTTTGATGTTTCCTGCAAAGAGTTGCTCAGTGATATTGAGGGCTTCTTTGTAGGCTTCTTCTCCGTGAACAAGTGTAACGACTTCACGAGCCAAAACTTTTTGAGCCAAGCGTTCGTGTGGCGCTGCTTCAAATTGTTTACGGATGTCTTCAATCTCATCAAGTGACAAGAAAGTAAAGATTTTCAAGAAGCGAACAGCGTCTGCGTCCATAACGTTCATCCAAAATTGGTACATTTCGTATGGAGAAGTCTTTTCAGGATTAAGCCAGACGGCGTTTCCTTCTGATTTACCAAATTTCTTACCAGTTGCATCTGTGATCAGTGGAACAGTGATAACGTGTCCAGTTTTGTCAGCCTTACGACGAAGCAATTCAGTACCAGCTGTCATATTTCCCCACTGGTCAGAACCCCCGATTTGAAGCGTTACGTTGTGGTCTTGGTTAAGAACGAAGAAGTCGTAACCTTGCATGATTTGGTAAGCAAACTCAGTGTATGAAATTCCTGTTTCAATCCGTTTTTTCACAGACTCCTTGCTCATCATGTAGTTGACAGTAAAGTATTTTCCGATATCACGGAGGAAGTCAATGAAGCTGATGCTGCCAAACCAGTCGTAGTTGTTGACCATGACAGCCTTGTTTTCGCCATTTTCAAAATCAAGAAAACGAGAAAGTTGTCCTTGGATAGACTTGACCCAGCCATCTACTGTGTCTTTTGTTTGGAGACTACGTTCAGCATCTTTGAAGGACGGATCTCCGATGAGACCTGTAGCACCGCCAACGAGCGCATAAGGTTTGTGACCTGCTAGCTGCAAGCGACGACTTGTCAAGATTGCGACAAGGTGGCCTAGGTGAAGGCTGTCAGCGGTTGGATCGTAGCCAGTATAATAAGAAACTTGACCTTCTTCTAGGGCTTTACGCAAAGCTTCTTCATCAGTCGTTTGAAAAATCAAACCACGCTCTTTTAGCTCATCAAAAATGTGCATGTGTCTTTTCTCCTTTTTAAAATTATTGTTTCTAACTATTGTATCACAAACTTGGGTAATAGCCTAGTAGAATAGGGAAGAAAGTGGCTATTTTATTGAAAGTTTACCTTTTATGGTATAATAGATAGAGTGAGGAAATCCATGCAAAATCAATTAAATGAATTAAAACGAAAAATGCTGGAATTTTTCCAGCAAAAACAAAAAAATAAAAAAACAGATAGGCCGGACAAGAAAGGTTCAAGTGCTGAAAAATCTAAATCCCTAGATAGGCCAGCCATTTTTCCAGCTATTTTACTGAGTATAAAAGCCCTATTTAACTTACTCTTTGTGCTCGGTTTTCTAGGAGGAATGTTGGGAGCCGGGATTGCTTTGGGGTACGGAGTGGCCTTATTTGACAAGGTTCGGGTGCCTCAGACAGAAGAATTGGTACATCAGGTCAAGGACATTTCTTCTATTTCAGAGATTACCTATGCGGATGGGACGGTGATTGCTTCCATAGAGAGTGATTTGTTGCGCACTTCTATCTCATCTGAGCAAATTTCGGAAAATCTGAAGAAAGCTATCATTGCGACGGAAGACGAACACTTTAAAGAACATAAAGGTGTAGTGCCCAAGGCGGTGATTCGTGCGACCTTGGGGAAATTTGTAGGTTTGGGTTCCTCTAGTGGGGGTTCAACTTTGACCCAGCAACTGATTAAACAGCAGGTGGTTGGGGATGCGCCGACTTTGGCTCGTAAGGCGACAGAAATTGTGGATGCTCTTGCCTTGGAACGTGCCATGAATAAGGATGAGATTTTAACGACATATCTCAATGTGGCTCCGTTTGGCCGAAATAATAAGGGGCAGAATATTGCAGGAGCTCAGCAGGCAGCTGAGGGGATTTTCGGTGTAGATGCAAGTCAGTTGACTGTTCCTCAAGCAGCATTTTTAGCAGGACTTCCACAGAGTCCCATTACCTATTCTCCTTATGAAAATACTGGGGAGTTGAAGAGTGATGAAGACTTAGAAATAGGCTTGAGACGGGCTAAGGCAGTTCTTTACAGTATGTATCGTACAGGTGCCTTAAGCAAAGACGAGTATTCTCAATATAAGGATTACAATCTTAAACAGGACTTTCTCCCTTCAGCTACAGTCACAGGTGTGTCACGAGGCTATTTATACTTTACAGCCTTGGCAGAAGCTCAGGAACGTATATATGATTATCTAGCTCAGAGAGACAATGTCTCCGCTAAGGAGTTGAAAAATGAGGCAACTCAGAAGTTTTATCGCGATTTGGCAGCCAAGGAAATTGAAAATGGTGGTTATAAGATTACTACTACCATAGACCAAAAAATCCATTCTGCCATGCAAAATGCGGTTGCTGACTATGGCTATCTTTTAGACGATGGAACAGGTCGTGTAGAAGTAGGGAATGTCCTGATGGACAACCAAACAGGTGCTATTCTAGGCTTTGTAGGTGGTCGTAATTATCAAGAAAATCAAAATAATCATGCCTTTGATACCAAGCGTTCGCCAGCTTCTACTACCAAGCCTTTGCTTGCCTACGGTATTGCTATTGATCAGGGCTTGATGGGAAGCGAAACGATTCTATCTAACTATCCAACAAACTTTGCTAATGGGAATCCGATTATGTATGCTAATAGCAAGGGAACAGGAATGATGACCTTGGGAGAAGCTCTGAACTATTCATGGAATATCCCTGCTTACTGGACCTATCGTATGCTCCGTGAAAAGGGTGTTGATGTCAAGGGTTATATGGAAAAGATGGGCTACGAGATTCCTGAGTACGGTATTGAGAGTCTGCCAATGGGTGGTGGTATTGAAGTCACAGTTGCCCAGCATACTAATGGCTATCAGACCCTAGCAAATAATGGTCTATATCATAAAAAACACGTGATTTCTAAAATTGAAGCAGCAGATGGTAGAGTGGTGTATGAGTATCAGGATAAACCGGTTCAAGTCTATTCAAAAGCTACTGCTACAATTATGCAGGGCTTGCTGCGAGAAGTTCTATCCTCTCGTGTGACAACAACCTTCAAGACGAATCTGACTTCTTTAAATCCTACTCTGGCTAATGCAGATTGGATTGGGAAGACTGGTACAACCAACCAAGACGAAAATATGTGGCTCATGCTTTCGACACCTAGATTAACCCTAGGTGGCTGGATTGGGCATGATGATAATCATTCACTGTCACGTAGAGCAGGTTATTCTAATAATTCTAATTACATGGCTCATCTGGTAAATGCGATTCAGCAAGCCTCCCCAAGCATTTGGGGGAACGAGCGCTTTGCTTTAGATCCTAGTGTAGTAAAATCTGAAGTCCTGAAATCAACAGGTCAAAAACCAGGGAAGGTTTCTGTTGAAGGGAAAGAGGTAGAGGTCACAGGTTCGACTGTTACCAGCTATTGGGCTAATAAGGCAGGAGCGCCAGCGACCAGTTATCGCTTTGCTATTGGTGGAAGTGATGCGGATTATCAGAATGCTTGGTCTAGCATTATGGGGAGTCTACCAACTCCATCAAGCTCCAGCAGTTCAAGTAGTAGTTCTAACAACAGTAGCAATTCAAGCGCTACTAGACCTTCTTCTTCAAGGACGAGACGATAAGTTCTTTAAACTTTTCTAAATGAAGTGGCCAATCAATGGATTGCCACTTTTTTCTTTTTTCCTTTCGTGTTACAATAAAGGTATGAATCAGTATCAGAAAAAGATTGTTAAAGGAACCATTTATTCGCTCCTATCTGGCTTAATATGGGGAATCTGTGGAATTTTAGGAGAATATTTCTTCACCCATTACCAGGTGTCTTCGGGCTGGATTACCTCTATGCGTTTGACATTAGCAGGGAGTCTTGTGCTCGTTTGGTCTGCAATGCAATTAAAGTCACAAGTGCTAGATATCTGGCGAGACAAGAAAAATTACTTGCCCTTTTTGGCCTACGCTATTTTGGGAATTTTCTCAGTTCAGTATTTTTTCTATCTCTGCGTAGAATACTCAAATGCAGCGACAGCGACTATTCTACAGTTTATAAGTCCTGTCTTTATCCTCTTTTACAATCGCTTGGTTTATCAAAAACGAGCGTCAAAAAGCGCTATTTTTTATGTTTTGGTTGCCATGTTGGGTGTTTGCTTGATGGCGACAAAGGGAGATCTCTCTCAGTTATCTATGACTCCATTAGCCCTTATAACAGGTCTGTTGAGTGCCATGGGTGTTATGTTTAATGTTATCTTGCCCCAGCCTTTTGCGAAGCGCTATGGTTTTGTCCCCACGGTTGGGTGGGGGATGATTTTGGCCGGTTTGTTTAGCAATGTCCTCTCGCCGGTTTATCAGCTTTCCTTTATTCCTGATATTTGGAGTATCTTGATTTGCCTTATTATCGCTTTCTTTGGTACGGCTTTTGCTTTTTTTATTTCCATGAAGGCTGTGTCCTTGGTTTCTCCTTTGGTGGTTTCAGTTATCAGTGCCAGTGAACCTCTGTCTTCCGCCTTGTTGAGTGTTTTATTTTTAGGCTTGGTAGTAGATTGGTCCCTCCTTCTAGCTATGGCCTTGATTATTTTACCCATGATTTTCCTATCGGTAGAAGAAGCGAAAGAAAGTAAATAAAAAGTCTTTTCTTAATTCTAAAAGTGTGCTATACTAGAATAGTCAATAAAACACGGGGAGATAGTTGTGAAGAGTGTTTTTAGGTTGTATCGGTAGGGGCTTGCTTTTACCGACAGCACGTTTTATCTCACATCCCTAAAAATCATACCTAAAAACAAACAAAAAGGCTTCAAATTTGAGGCCTTTTTTGGTAGAATAGGTATCATTAAAATGAACTAGGAGGCGCCTATGACTGCCACAAAAATGAATGCTCAAGAAATTATCCAATTTATCGCCAATGCCGAAAAGAAAACTAGTGTGAAAGTAACCTTTGAGGGAGAACTTGCAACTGCTGTACCTAGCTCTGTTGTGAAACTAGGAAATGTCCTATTTGGAGACTGGAAGGACGTTGCTCCGCTTCTAGAAGGTTTGGTAGAAAATAAAGACTATGTTGTTGAGCAAGATGCTCGTAATTCTGCAGTTCCCTTGCTAGACAAACGTGCTATCAATGCTCGTATCGAGCCAGGTGCTATTATCCGTGATCAGGTTGAAATTGGTGGCAATGCTGTTATCATGATGGGAGCAGTTATTAATATCGGTGCTGAAATTGGTGCAGGAACCATGATTGACATGGGTGCTATCCTTGGTGGCCGTGCTATCGTTGGGAAAAACAGTCACGTTGGTGCAGGTGCCGTTCTTGCAGGTGTGATTGAGCCAGCGAGCGCTGAACCAGTCCGTGTTGGAGACAATGTTCTCATCGGTGCCAACGCAGTGGTTATCGAAGGGGTCCAAATCGGTAGTGGTTCAGTTGTCGCAGCAGGAGCCATCGTTACCCAAGATGTCCCAGAAAACGTAGTAGTAGCAGGTGTTCCAGCTCGTATCATCAAAGAGATTGATGCCCAAACCCAACAAAAAACAGCGCTAGAAGATGCGCTTCGTACCTTGTAATTTGTAAAAGAAAAATAGAGGCGGAACCCTTTTCCAGCCTCTTTCTGCTATATAGGAGGATAGATAGATGTTAGATTTGATTCAGACTAGACGGGATTTGCACCAGATTCCAGAAATCGGCTTGGAGGAGTTCAAGACTCAGGCTTATCTGTTGGATGTGATTGAGAAATTGACTGCGGGCAAGGATTTTGTTCAAGTTCGTACTTGGCGGACAGGTATTTTGGTCTATTTGCAGGGAAGTCAGCCAGAGCGGACCATTGGTTGGAGAACAGATATTGATGGCCTGCCTATCGTCGAACAAACAGGACTTCTTTTTGCTTCTCAGCACCAAGGTCGCATGCACGCCTGTGGACATGATTTCCACATGACCATTGCCTTGGGCTGTCTTGAGCGCGCCCTTGAGGAGCAACCCAAGAATAATCTACTCTTCCTATTTCAGCCTGCTGAAGAAAATGAAGCTGGTGGTATGCTCATGTATGAGGATGGCGCTTTTGGAGACTGGTTGCCAGACCAGTTTTATGGCCTCCATGTTCGACCAGATTTGAAAGTCGGCCAGATTGCGACTAATACTCATACACTCTTTGCAGGGACTTGCGAGGTGAAGATCCGTTTCAAAGGCAAAGGTGGCCACGCAGCTTTTCCACATGAAGCTAATGACGCCTTGGTGGCTGCTAGTTACTTTGTGACCCAAGTACAGTCAGTTGTCAGCCGCAATGTCAATCCAATCGAGGGAGCGGTGGTGACCTTTGGCGTTTTCCAAGCTGGAACAACCAACAATGTCATCACAGACACAGCCTTTTTACATGGAACTATTCGGGCCTTGACTCAGAATATGAGCCTCTTGGTGCAAAAGAGGGTCAAAACAGTTGCAGAAGGAGTTGCAATCGCTTTTGGTATGGAAGTTGAAGTCGAACTCAAACAAGGGGGCTACTTGCCTGTTGAGAACAATCCAGTCTTGGCACGTGAACTAATGGACTTTTTTGAAGAGAAAGAGGGAATTGAGCTGATTGATATCGAGCCTGCTATGACAGGCGAGGACTTTGGTTATCTCCTTTCAAAAGTTGATGGTGTTATGTTCTGGCTTGGTATCGATAGTCCCTATGCCCTTCATCACCCTCAGATGAGTCCTAAGGAAGAAGCATTAGCCATTGGGTTAGATGCGGTTTCTAGTTTCCTGAAAAAGAAGGCAGCAGAGTAGAGGGCTTGTCTATGAAATTGAAATTACGCAAGCAGGTCTTGAATGAAATGAAGGCTTTACCTCAAGAGCAAAAACAGTTTATAGATCAAACTTTAACCGAGCGGCTTTTACACCATCCCTTCTACCAAGAAGCCAAGGTCATCGCAACCTATCTCTCTTTTCCTCATGAGTTTCAAACTCAGGAACTGATTGACCAGGCGCTGAGGGATGGTAAGAAAGTTTTGATACCCAAAACCTATCCCAAGGGGCTCATGAAGTTTGTAGTCTATGATCCGCAGCAGTTGGTAAAAACTTCCTTTGGCTTACTGGAGCCACAGGGAGATTTGGAAGTGGTGGATGCCTCTCAGATTGATTTGATTCATGTTCCTGGCTTGGCTTTTACGACGGAAGGATATCGGATTGGATACGGTGGAGGTTATTATGACCGCTATCTGGAATATTTTTCTGGTCATACTTTGAGTACGATATATCCTTGTCAAATTCAGGACTTTATTCCTGAAAATCATGATATTCCTGTTCAGGAGGTACTGATTGATGAAAGAAATCTTTGATAGGCGTTACCCTGTGACGAGTTTTTTCCTCTTAGTGACGGCCTTGGTATTTCTACTAATGTTGGTGACCACAGGTGGAAACTTTGACAGGGCGGATACCTTATTTCAATTTGGAGCCATGTATGGGCCAGCTATTCGCCTCTTTCCTGAGCAGGTTTGGCGTATCTTCTCTGCCATTTTTGTTCATATTGGGTGGGAGCATTTCATTGTCAATATGCTTTCGCTTTATTATCTTGGTAGACAAGTAGAGGAAATTTTTGGATCCAAGAAGTTTTTCTTTCTCTATCTCTTATCAGGAATGATGGGCAATCTCTTTGTTTTTGTATTTAGTCCTAAATCCTTAGCAGCAGGAGCCTCGACTTCTCTCTATGGATTATTTGCTGCAATTATTGTTCTTCGTTATGCAACTCGCAACCCCTATATTCAACAGCTAGGGCAATCCTATCTGACACTTTTTGTGGTTAACATTATTGGAAGTGTTCTGATTCCAGGAATCAGTCTAGCAGGTCATATCGGTGGTGCAGTTGGTGGAGCATTACTAGCAGTTATCTTTCCAGTTCGAGGAGAAAGACGGATGTATAGCGCTAGTCAGAGACTGGTAGCGTTAGTGTTATTCGTAGTACTTGCAGTCTTGCTTCTTGATAAGGGAATGGAGTTGTGAAGGTTTATAAGAATACTTATGTATAGTAGGTTGAATTTAGAATAGCACGCTGTGGCTACTGAAATATTTCTAGAAATTAATTTGACTTTCCTAATCGATTTGTTTACATCTTATTTCAATCTACTATAATAAAAAAGATAAGGCAATTTTTGAACCTTATCTTTTTATGTTATTCCTTCTCAGCCAATTCTTTTCCGAGTTGGATGATGTAATCTTTCAAGTCATCTTTGACTTGTGGGTGCTTGAGGGCGTAGTCAATAGATGTTTTCATAAAGCCAAACTTATCGCCAACGTCGTAGCGAGCTCCTGTAAATTTACGAGCGAAAACACGTTGTGTTTTATTGAGAGTATCGATTGCATCCGTAAGCTGAATTTCATTTCCAGCACCGGGAGCTTGCTTTTCGAGGATATCAAAAATCTCAGGTGTGAGAAGATAGCGACCGATAATTGCTAAATCACTTGGAGCATCTTCGGGAGCTGGTTTTTCAACGAAAGTTTCAACGCTGTATAGACCATTGATTCCTTCACCTTGAGGAGCGATAACTCCATATGATGAAACTTCTTCATGAGGAACAGGCATAACAGCAATGGTTGATGCGTGTGTCTTTTCGTAATCATTCATCAGTTGTTTTGTTAATGGGATAGTCTTGTCGTTAGTAATGTCCATAAGGTCATCGCCCAGCATAACAACGAAGGGTTCATTCCCCACAAAAGCTTTGGCTTGTAGGACAGCGTCTCCAAGACCGCGAGGGTGAGTTTGGCGGATGAAATGAAGGCGCATACCAGTTGCTTCATCTACCAATTTTAACAAATCCGTTTTGCCTTTTTCTTTGAGATTGTACTCAAGTTCAAAGTTTGAGTCAAAGTGGTCTTCAATAGAACGTTTTGATTTACCAGTGACAACCAGAATATCTTCAATACCTGATTTGAGAGCCTCTTCCACGATAAACTGGATAGTTGGTTTGTCTACAATTGGCAACATTTCTTTAGCAAGTGCTTTGGTTGCTGGTAAAAATCGAGTCCCGAGTCCAGCGGCAGGGATGACTGCCTTTCTAACTTTTGATGTCATAAGAATCCTTTCTTTAGAGAGTTAAGACCACTCATTTTCTGCTTTAAATTCATTGTTCATGATGTCATAAATAGCATCTTTGATATTGGTTCCGTGGTAGATAACTTGGTAAATGGCTTGTGTAATGGGCATATAGACTCCAAGTTCTTGCGCTAGTTCATAGGCTGCTCGAGTCGTTGAGATTCCTTCGATTACCATGCCCATATTGGCTTCGATATCAGCTAGAGATTCTCCACGACCAAGAGCATCTCCGGCTCTCCAGTTACGAGAGTGGATGGAGGTTCCCGTTACAATCAAATCTCCCACACCAGATAAGCCACTATAGGTCAGTGGACTGGCACCGAGTGCTACCCCTAGGCGGGTAATTTCTGCCAAGCCTCGAGCGATGATGGCTGCTTTGGCATTGTCACCAAATCCCAAACCATGTAGAGCTCCAGCACCGACAGCGATAATATTTTTAAGAGCACCAGCAGTTTCGACTCCAATAACATCCGTATTGGTATAAAGTCGGAAGTAGTGATTACTAAAGAGTTCTTGAACGTATTGAGCTGTTTGTAAATCTTTAGAAGCAGCAGTGATTAAAGTCAGGTCACGTACAATGGTCTCTTCTGCATGACTAGGGCCTGAAACAACGACAATATCACTGCGGAGATGTTCAGGAATTTCTTCTTCAAGGATGGTTGATAATCGTTTATGACTATCAGGCTCTAATCCCTTTGAAGCGTGCATGATGATAGCCTTATGATCCAAGGTTTTTGCAACTTGTTGGGCAACAAGTCGTGTCACTTTTGTTGGGACAACAAACAAAATCGCATCTACATCTTTCAATGTTTCTGCTAAGTCGGTGTAGGCAATGATATTTTCGTCTAGAACGACATCTTTAAAGTAGTGTTTATTAGTATGATAGGTATTAATTTCATTGATTTGCTCGGGAAGATTTCCCCAAATACGTACCTCGTGTCCATTGTCATTCAAGACTTGTGAAAGGGCAGTTCCCCAAGAACCAGGCCCCAAGACGGCGATGGTTTGTTTTTCCATGATTTCCTCCTTGATAGAGTTCTCTTTTTATTTTATCACATTCTAGGGGATTTTGCACTTGCATTGCTGGGGAGTGGTTGCTTTGTTACTTGAAAAATATACAAAAACCGATCCTAAGTATTAAACTCTTAGTCTCGGTTTTGATATTCCTTAAAGAATAGCTAGGTTTATTTCAATTGATCTGTAATGTCTTTTGATAGTAACATTCCCAGATGATAAGTTTTATTGATGTAAGCAATGACATCATTGATATTTTCAGTCGTGTGAATTTTCTCTTTGATGTCAGTCCTGAATGTTTCATCCTTCAAAAGTTGTTCTTGGTAGAGTCTTTGAAGCCGTTCTTTCTCGTACTTATTAAGCAGAAAAAGGAACACCAAGCTAATCACAACGAGGATATAAGCATATTGGCTCATAGGATATCTCCCTGTATGATAAAAAATAGTAGTGAGTAGATTGAATTAGTGAAGCGCTTAGCCAAATCCCTGATAAGGTTTGACATTCATTACTTAGATTGTCTTGCATTCAAGTGACTTGAGGATTACGACGTCATGGCTTCTAAATCGATTATATTTAGGAGCCATGACTAGTGAAGCAGTTAGCTAGTCCGCATACAAGCGGATAGCGTCTAACAATTGGGAACTTTAGTTCCAATTGTTAGTACTGAATCACATCTTCTCAGGCGCTTCTACTCCAAGCAAGCGAAGGGCCTCTTTGAGAACGACTGCGGTTGCGTAGCTAAGAGCTAGACGGCTGTCGCGTTCTGGGCTTTCATCCAAGATGCGCGTATGTGCATAGTATTTGTTAAAGGCTTGAGCCAGGCTAACTGCAAATTTAGCAATGATAGAAGGTTCAAAGTTATCCGCCGCACGGTTGATAATACGTGGGAAGTCTTGGATGAGTTTGATGATTTCCCAACTTTCGGCATCATTCAAGCTATAGTTGCCAGCTGTTTCTGGTTTGAAATCGGCTTTGCGTAAGATAGATTGGATACGAGCGTAGGCATATTGTACATAAGGTCCAGTTTCCCCCTCGAAGGATACCATAGCTTCTAGGTCGAAGTCGTATCCATTTGTACGGTCGGTTTTGAGGTCATAGAACTTAATGGCTCCAACCCCAACAGCATGCGCTACCTGGTCTTTGTTTTCTAGTTCAGGATTTTTAGCCTCGATTTGGGCCTTGGCACGGCTAACAGCCTCTGCAACAGTAGGCTCTAGCAAGATGACATTCCCTTTACGCGTAGAGAGTTTTTTCCATTCTTTTGTAACCAAACCAAAAGGAACATGAGTAATGTCTTCACTCCAGTCGTAGCCCATTTCTTTCAAGACAGCTTTGAGCTGTTTAAAGTGGGCAGATTGCTCTTGACCAACGACATAGATAGATTTAGCAAATTGGTATTCGTTTTTACGGTAAAGAGCTGCAGCCAAGTCACGTGTGATGTAGAGAGTTGCACCATCAGATTTTTTGATAAGGGCTGGATGTTCAATTCCATATTTCTCAAGATTCACAACTTGGGCACCTTCTGATTCAACAAGAAGGCCTTTTTCAGAAAGAATGTCTACAACTGCATCCATCTTATCGTTGTAGAAGGATTCTCCGTTGTAGCTGTCAAATTCGACTTGCAATTCATTGTAAAGGCGGTTAAATTCCACCAAACTTTCATCACGGAACCATTGCCAAAGTGCGAGAGCTTCCTCGTCTCCATTTTCAAGTTTACGGAACCATTCGCGTGCTTCTTCATCCAAACTTGGGTCATTTTCAGCCTCAGCGTTGATGCGGACGTAGAGTTTAAGGAGTTCATCGATTGGATGAGCCTTTACAGCTTCTTCGTCGCCCCATTTTTTGTAGGCAACAATCAACATTCCAAACTGTTTACCCCAGTCTCCCAAATGGTTGACCTTGACTGTTTGATAACCGATTTTTTGGAAAATATGTGACAAGCTATCTCCGATAACAGTTGAGCGTAGGTGACCAATAGAAAATGGTTTAGCGATATTGGGACTAGACATATCGATAACAACATTTTCTTGTTTGCCAATAGTTTGGTCAGCATAGTGTTCTTTTTCAGTGATAACAGCTTGCAATACTTGAGCAGAAATGGCAGATTTATCAAGGAAAAAGTTGACGTAAGGTCCTGTTGCGACAACCTTTTCAAAGGCTTGGCTGTTAATTTTTTCAGCCAGTTCAGCCGCAATCATTTGAGGTGCTTTACGTTCGACTTTTGCAAGTGAAAAAGCAGGGAAAGCGATGTCTCCCATTTCTGAGTTTTTAGGGGTTTCCAGTAAATTTAAAATAGCCTCTTGGTCCAGGCTATCAATGATGCTAGCCAACTCGCTAGCAATCAATTCTTTTGTATTCATTAAGAGCTCCTTTTTGGACTTTTCTACTATTTTATCACAATTTTAAAGAAAGAAGAAAAAATTTTTGAAATCTCCTATTTTTTTGGTATAATATAGTTATAAAATTAGTTATAAATATTCATATAAGAGGATTTTATGAGAAAAAGAGATCGTCATCAGTTAATAAAAAAAATGATTACTGAGGAGAAATTAAGTACACAAAAAGAAATTCAAGATCGGTTGGAGGCGCACAATGTTTTTGTGACGCAGACAACCCTGTCTCGTGATTTGCGTGAAATCGGCTTGACCAAGGTCAAGAAAAATGATATGGTGTATTATGTACTAGCAAATGAGACAGAAAAGATTGATTTGGTGGAATTTTTGTCTCATCATTTAGAAGGTGTTGCAAGAGCAGAGTTTACCTTGGTGCTTCATACTAAATTGGGAGAAGCCTCTGTTTTGGCAAATATTGTAGATGCAAACAAGGATGAATGGATTTTAGGAACAGTTGCTGGTGCCAATACCTTATTGGTCATTTGTCGAGACCAGCACGTTGCCAAACTCATGGAAGATCGTTTGCTAGATTTGATGAAAGATAAGTAAGGTCTTGGGAGTTACTCTCAAGACTTATTTTTGACAAGGAGAGACGGAAAATGGTGACAGAAAAGTTATCACCCGGCATGCAACAGTATGTGGATATTAAAAAGCAATATCCAGATGCTTTTTTGCTCTTTCGTATGGGTGATTTTTATGAATTATTTTATGAGGATGCGGTCAATGCTGCGCAGATTCTGGAAATTTCCTTAACGAGTCGCAACAAGAATGCGGACAATCCGATTCCTATGGCGGGTGTCCCCTATCATTCTGCCCAGCAGTATATTGATGTCTTGATTGAGCAGGGCTATAAGGTGGCTATCGCAGAGCAGATGGAAGATCCTAAACAAGCAGTTGGGGTTGTTAAACGAGAGGTTGTTCAGGTCATTACGCCAGGGACAGTGGTCGATAGCAGTAAGCTGGATAGTCAGAATAATTTTTTGGTTGCCATAGACCGTGATGGGAATCAATTTGGTCTAGCTTATATGGACCTGGTGACGGGTGACTTTTATGTGACAGGTCTTTTGGATTTCACGCTGGTTTGTGGGGAAATCCGCAATCTCAAGGCTCGAGAAGTGGTGCTGGGCTATGACTTGTCTGAGGAAGAGGAACAAATCCTTAGTCGTCAGATGAATCTGGTACTTTCCTATGAAAAAGAAGGTTTTGAAGACCTTCATTTACTGGATTCACGATTAGCAGCTGTGGAACAAGCGGCATCTAGTAAGTTGCTCCAGTATGTCCATCGAACCCAGATGAGGGAATTGAACCACCTCAAACCTGTTATCCGCTATGAAATCAAGGATTTCTTGCAGATGGATTATGCGACCAAGGCTAGTCTGGATTTGGTCGAGAATGCTCGGTCAGGCAAGAAGCAAGGCAGTCTTTTCTGGCTTTTGGATGAAACCAAAACAGCTATGGGTATGCGGCTCTTGCGGTCTTGGATTCATCGTCCCCTGATTGATAAGGAACGAATCGTCCAACGCCAAGAAGTGGTGCAGGTCTTTCTCGACCATTTCTTTGAGCGTAGTGATTTGACAGACAGTCTCAAGGGTGTTTATGACATTGAGCGCTTGGCTAGTCGTGTTTCTTTTGGCAAAACCAACCCAAAGGATCTCTTGCAGTTGGCGACTACCTTGTCTAGTGTGCCACGGATTCGTGCGATTTTAGAAGGGATGGAGCAACCTGCTCTAACTTATCTTATCGAACAATTGGATGCAATCCCTGAGTTGGAGAGTTTGATTAGCGCAGCGATTGCTCCTGAAGCTCCTCATATGATTACAGATGGGGGTATTATCCGGACGGGATTTGATGAGACTTTAGACAAGTACCGTCGCGTTCTCAGAGAAGGGACTAGCTGGATTGCTGAGATTGAGACTAAGGAGCGAGAAAACTCTGGTATCAGCACGCTTAAGATTGACTACAATAAAAAGGATGGCTACTATTTTCATGTGACCAATTCGCAACTGGGAAATGTGCCTGCTCACTTTTTCCGCAAGGCGACGCTGAAAAATTCAGAACGTTTTGGAACCGAAGAATTAGCGCGTATCGAGGGTGATATGCTGGAGGCGCGTGAGAAGTCAGCTAACCTAGAGTACGAAATTTTTATGCGTATTCGTGAAGAGGTCAGCAAGTACATCCAACGTTTACAAGCTCTAGCCCAAGGAATTGCGACAGTTGATGTCTTGCAAAGTCTGGCAGTTGTTGCTGAAACCCAGCATTTGATTCGACCTGAGTTTGGAGATGGTTCGCAGATTGATATCCAGAAAGGACGTCATGCTGTCGTTGAAAAGGTTATGGGGGCTCAGACCTATATTCCAAATACGATTCAGATGGCAGAATATACCAGTATTCAACTGATTACAGGGCCCAACATGAGCGGAAAGTCAACCTACATGCGTCAGTTAGCCATGACGGCGGTTATGGCCCAGTTGGGTTCTTATGTGCCAGCGGAAAGCGCTCATTTACCGATTTTTGATGCGATTTTTACCCGTATCGGAGCAGCAGATGACTTGGTTTCAGGTCAATCAACCTTCATGGTGGAGATGATGGAGGCCAATAATGCCATTTCGCATGCAACCAAAAATTCCTTGATTCTTTTCGATGAGTTAGGACGGGGAACTGCGACTTATGATGGGATGGCTCTTGCTCAGTCCATCATCGAATACATCCATGAACACATCGGAGCCAAAACCCTCTTTGCGACCCACTACCATGAGTTGACTAGTCTGGAGTCTAGTTTACAACATTTGGTCAATGTCCACGTGGCAACCTTGGAGCAGGATGGGCAGGTCACCTTCCTTCACAAGATCGAACCAGGACCAGCTGATAAATCCTACGGTATCCATGTTGCCAAGATTGCTGGCTTGCCAGCAGACCTTTTAGCAAGGGCGGATAAGATTTTGACTCAGTTAGAGAATCAGGGCCCAGAAAGCCCAGGTCCTATGAAACAAACAAGTGCCGTCACTGAACAGATTTCACTCTTTGACGCGCCAGCAGACCATCCTATCCTAGCAGAATTAGCTAAACTGGATGTTTACAATATGACACCTATGCAGGCTATGAATGTCTTAGTAGAGTTAAAACAGAAATTATAAAGCCAAGATTGACTTGTCATTCTAGCTATATCAAGGAGACTTCTTTGACAATCCCCCACTTTTTTGCTAGAATAACATCACACAAACAGAATGAGAAGGAGCTGACACATTGTCGCTCCCTTTTGTCTATTTTTTAAGGAGAAAGTATGCTAATTCAGAAAATAAAAACCTACAAGTGGCAGGCCTTAGCTTCGCTTCTGATGACAGGCTTGATGGTTGCTAGTTCACTTCTGCAACCGCGTTATCTGCAGGAAGTGTTAGACGCCCTACTTGCTGGGAAATATGAAGCCATTTATAGTATAGGGGTTTGGTTAATTGGTGTGGCCTTGGTTGGTCTGGTTGCTGGTGGGCTCAATGTTATCCTTGCAGCCTATATTGCCCAAGGAGTTTCATCTGACCTTCGGGAGGATGCCTTCCGTAAAATCCAAACCTTTTCTTATGCCAATATTGAACAATTTAATGCGGGAAATCTAGTCGTTCGAATGACAAATGATATCAACCAGATTCAGAACGTGGTCATGATGACCTTCCAAATTCTTTTCAGACTTCCCCTCTTGTTCATCGGTTCGTTTATCCTTGCGGTTCAAACTCTTCCTTCGCTGTGGTGGGTGATTGTTCTCATGGTGGTCTTGATTTTTGGTTTGACTGCTGTCATGATGGGAATGATGGGGCCTCGTTTTGCCAAGTTTCAAACCCTTCTTGAACGCATCAATGCCATTGCCAAGGAAAATTTGCGTGGCGTTCGTGTGGTCAAGTCCTTTGTCCAAGAAAAAGAGCAGTTTGATAAGTTTACGGAGGTTTCAGACGAGTTACTCGGTCAAAACCTTTACATTGGTTATGCCTTTTCAGTAGTGGAACCTTTCATGATGTTGGTCGGTTATGGGGCGGTATTCCTCTCTATTTGGCTAGTTGCTGGGATGGTTCAGTCGGATCCGTCAGTTGTTGGCTCCATTGCTTCCTTTGTCAATTACCTGAGCCAGATTATCTTTACCATTGTTATGGTTGGATTTTTGGGAAATTCTGTCAGTCGTGCTATGATTTCTATGCGTCGTATTCGAGAAATTCTTGACGCAGAGCCAGCCATGACCTTCAAGGATGTGCCAGATGAAGAGTTGGTTGGAAGTCTTAGCTTTGAAAATGTAACCTTTACCTATCCAATGGACAAGGAACCGATGCTAAAAGATGTGACCTTTACTATTGAACCTGGTCAAATGGTTGGTGTAGTTGGAGCGACTGGTGCAGGAAAATCAACCTTGGCTCAATTGATTCCACGTCTCTTTGATCCGCAAGAAGGCTCTATTAAAATCGGAGGAAAGGATATTCGAGAAGTGAGTGAAGGGACCCTACGTAAAGCTGTCTCTATCGTTCTCCAACGTGCCATTCTCTTTAGTGGAACGATTGCAGATAACTTGAGACAGGGTAAGGGAGATGCTACTCTATTTGAAATGGAGCGCGCAGCCAATATTGCCCAGGCTAGTGAATTCATTCATCGTATGGAGAAAACCTTTGAAAGTCCAGTTGAGGAACGAGGAACCAATTTCTCTGGTGGGCAAAAGCAAAGGATGTCGATTGCTCGTGGAATTGTCAGCAATCCGCGTATTCTGATTTTTGACGATTCGACCTCAGCATTGGATGCCAAGTCAGAGCGCCTGGTGCAAGAAGCCTTGAATAAGGATCTGAAGGGGACGACAACCATTATCATCGCGCAAAAGATTAGCTCGGTTGTCCATGCAGATAAAATCTTGGTTTTAGATCAAGGACGATTGATTGGTCAAGGTACGCATGCAGACTTGGTTGCCAACAATGCTGTTTACCGTGAAATCTATGAAACACAGAAAGGAAAGGAGGAGTAACATGAAGACAGTTCAATTTTTTTGGAATTATTTTAAAGTTTATAAGTTATCATTTGTAGTTGTTATTCTGATGATTGTTCTAGCGACTCTTGCCCAAGCTCTCTTTCCGGTATATTCTGGACAAGCAGTGACGCAGTTAGCTAATTTAGTTCAAGCTTATCAAGATGGTAATCCAGAACTTGTTTGGCAAAGTCTATCAGGAATCATGGTCAATCTTGGTCTGCTGGTTTTGGTTCTATCTATCTCTAGTGTCATATACATGTGTCTCATGACGCGCGTGATTGCAGAATCTACCAATGAGATGCGTAAAGGCCTCTTTGGTAAGCTTGCGCGATTGACGGTTTCATTCTTTGACCGCCGACAAGATGGCGATATCTTGTCTCGTTTTACCAGTGATTTGGATAATATCCTCCAAGCCTTTAACGAGAGCTTGATTCAGGTCATGAGCAATATTGCTTTATACATTGGTTTGATTCTTGTCATGTTTTCGAGAAATGTGACGCTGGCCCTCATCACCATTGCCAGCACACCAGTTGCCTTCCTCATGCTGATTTTTATCGTAAAAATGGCACGCAAATACACCAACCTCCAGCAGAAAGAGGTAGGGAAGCTCAACGCCTATATGGATGAGAGTATCTCAGGCCAAAAAGCCGTGATTGTGCAAGGAATTCAAGAGGATATGATGGCAGGATTTCTTGAACAAAATGAGCGCGTACGCAAGGCAACCTTTAAAGGAAGAATGTTCTCAGGAATTCTGTTCCCTGTCATGAATGGGATGAGTCTGGTTAATACAGCTGTCGTCATCTTTGCTGGTTCATCTGTACTTTTGAATGATAAGACTATTGAAACAAGCACAGCCTTAGGTTTGATTGTTATGTTTGCCCAATTTTCACAGCAGTACTACCAGCCTATTATCCAAGTTGCAGCTAGTTGGGGAAGCCTTCAGTTAGCCTTTACGGGGGCTGAACGGATTCAGGAAATGTTTGACGCAGAGGAAGAAATCCGACCTGAAAAGGCTCCAATCTTCACTAAGTTGCAAGAAGGTGTTGAAATCAGTCACATTGATTTCTCATATTTGCCTGATAAACCTATTTTGAAAGATGTCAGCATTTCCGCTCCGAAAGGACAGATGACCGCGGTTGTTGGGCCGACGGGTTCAGGAAAAACCACTATTATGAACCTCATCAATCGCTTTTATGATGTTGATGCTGGTGGCATTTATTTTGATGGGAAAGATATTCGTGACTATGATTTAGATAGTCTCAGAAGTAAGGTGGGGATTGTCTTGCAAGATTCCGTTCTTTTTAGCGGAACCATTCGAGACAATATCCGTTTTGGTGTGCCAGATGCTAGTCAAGAAATGGTTGAGGCAGCAGCCAAGGCAACCCATATCCACGACTATATCGAAAGCTTGCCTGATAAGTACGATACTCTTATAGATGATGACCAGAGCATCTTCTCGACAGGGCAGAAGCAATTGATTTCTATCGCTCGAACTCTGATGACAGATCCAGAAGTTCTCATTCTAGATGAAGCAACTTCAAACGTAGATACGGTGACAGAAAGTAAGATTCAGCATGCCATGGAGGCAGTTGTAGCAGGTAGAACTAGTTTTGTCATTGCCCATCGCTTGAAAACCATTCTCAATGCAGACCAGATTATTGTCCTTAAAGATGGAGAAGTCATTGAACGCGGTAGCCATCATGAACTCTTGAAACTAGGTGGATTCTACTCAGAACTCTATCACAATCAATTTGTCTTTGAATAAGAAAGAAGTTGTCCTATGGGGCAGCTTTTTCTTGTCCATAAAAAATATTTATCACATCCTTAAAAAAAACATATTAGACGAAAGTCATTTTGAGTGCTATGATAGGACTATCGTTAACATTCGAAAGGAGAGGCATCATGGCTAGAACGGTTGTAGGAGTTGCTGCAAATCTATGTCCTGTAGACGCAGAAGGTAAAAACATTCACTCATCTGTATCTTGTAGATTCGCAGAGAGCATTCGTCAAGTTGGTGGTCTCCCTTTAGTCATTCCTGTTGGTGATGAGTCAGTTGTACGCGATTATGTGGAAATGATTGACAAACTCATTTTGACAGGAGGCCAAAATGTTCATCCTCAGTTTTATGGAGAGAAAAAGACCATCGAGAGCGATGATTACAATCTAGTACGTGATGAGTTTGAACTGGCACTCTTGAAAGAAGCGCTCCGTCAGAATAAACCAATTATGGCAATCTGTCGCGGTGTTCAACTTGTCAATGTTGCCTTTGGTGGAACCCTAAATCAAGAAATAGAAGGTCACTGGCAAGGATTACCTTTCGGAACATCTCACTCTATTGAGACAGTAGAAGGAAGCGTGGTGGCCAAGCTATTTGGAAAAGAAAATCAGGTCAATTCTGTCCATCGTCAAAGCATTAAAGATTTGGCACCTAATTTTCGTGTAACTGCTATTGATCCAAGAGACCAGACCATTGAAGCGATTGAGTCTATCGATGAGCACCGTATTATCGGTTTGCAGTGGCATCCAGAGTTTCTGGTTAATGAAGAAGATGGCAATTTAGAATTATTTGAGTATTTATTGAATGAACTGTAACGACTGGAACATCTAGTCGTTCTTTCTTTTATTTTTTCAAAATTTTTGGAATATGGGATTTTTACGCAAACGTTTGAATTCTGATAAAAATTGGAGAAATTCGACAAAAAAACTTGAAAAAAACGAAGGTAAGCGTTATGATAGAAAAGAAGAAATATTGGAGGAATAACATGTCACATATTAAATTTGATTATTCAAAAGTCTTAGACAAATTTGTTGCACCACATGAAGTGGAATACATGCAATCACAAGTAACAGCAGCCGATGAATTGATCCGTAAAGGAACTGGTGCTGGTAGCGACTTCTTGGGATGGTTGGACCTTCCTGAAAACTACGACCGCGAAGAATTTGACCGCATCTTGAAAGCTGCTGAGCAAATCAAATCAGACAGCGATGTTTTGGTTGTGATCGGTATCGGTGGATCTTACCTTGGTGCTAAAGCAGCGATTGACTTCTTGAATCACCACTTTGCAAACTTGCAAACAAAAGAAGAACGCAAGGCTCCACAAATCCTTTACGCAGGAAACTCAATCTCATCTACTTACCTTGCTGACTTAGTAGAGTACGTTGCGGATAAAGACTTCTCAGTAAACGTGATTTCTAAATCAGGTACAACAACTGAACCAGCTATCGCTTTCCGTGTTTTCAAAGAACTCTTGGTTAAGAAATACGGTCAAGAAGAAGCTAACAAACGTATCTATGCAACAACTGACCGCCAAAAAGGTGCGGTTAAGGTTGAAGCAGATGCTAACGGTTGGGAAACATTTGTTGTTCCAGATGACATCGGTGGACGCTTCTCAGTATTGACAGCCGTTGGTTTGCTTCCAATTGCAGCATCAGGAGCTGACATCAAAGCCCTTATGGAAGGTGCGAATGCAGCTCGCAAAGACTACACTTCAGACAAAATCTCTGAAAACGAAGCTTACCAATACGCAGCAGTTCGTAACATCCTTTACCGTAAAGGTTATGCAACTGAGATCTTGGTAAACTACGAGCCATCACTTCAATACTTCTCAGAGTGGTGGAAACAATTGGCTGGTGAATCAGAAGGAAAAGACCAAAAAGGTATCTACCCAACTTCAGCCAACTTCTCAACTGACTTGCACTCACTTGGTCAATTTATCCAAGAAGGAACTCGTATCATGTTTGAAACAGTTGTTCGTGTTGACAAACCTCGTAAAAACGTGATTATTCCTAGCTTGGAAGAAGACCTTGATGGACTTGGTTATCTTCAAGGAAAAGACGTTGACTTTGTAAATAAAAAAGCAACTGATGGTGTTCTTCTTGCCCACACAGATGGTGATGTACCAAACATGTATGTGACTCTTCCAGAGCAAGATGCTTTCACTCTTGGTTACACTATCTATTTCTTCGAATTGGCAATCGCCCTTTCAGGTTACTTGAATGCTATCAACCCATTTGACCAACCAGGTGTTGAAGCTTACAAACGTAACATGTTTGCCCTTCTTGGAAAACCAGGATTTGAAGAATTGAGCAAAGAACTTAACGCACGTCTATAATAGAAGAAAAGAGTGGTTTGCCCACTCTTTTTACTATCTTTATTCATAGAAATTGGACTCAGCCAAGACTTGTGATATAATATAGAGAGCAAAAAGGCAGACGCCTAGAGACTTTATAGGAGAAACTATGTCAAAAGATATCCGCGTACGTTACGCACCAAGTCCAACAGGACTACTACACATCGGAAATGCCCGTACAGCATTGTTCAATTACCTTTATGCCCGTCATCACGGTGGAACATTTATCATTCGTATCGAAGATACTGACCGTAAACGTCATGTCGAAGATGGGGAACGCTCACAGCTTGAAAACCTTCGTTGGTTAGGCATGGATTGGGATGAAAGTCCAGAAACAAATGAGAATTATCGCCAGTCTGAGCGTTTGGACTTGTATCAAAAATACATCGACCAACTGTTAGCTGAAGGAAAAGCTTACAAATCTTATGTTACAGAAGAAGAGTTGGCAGCTGAACGCGAACGCCAAGAAGCAGCTGGTGAAACACCACGTTACATCAATGAATACCTTGGCATGAGTGAAGAGGAAAAAGCGGCTTACATCTCAGAACGTGAAGCAGCAGGGATCATCCCAACGGTCCGTTTGGCTGTCAATGAGACAGGTATCTACAAATGGAATGATATGGTCAAAGGTGATATCGAATTTGAAGGTGGCAATATCGGTGGTGACTGGGTTATCCAAAAGAAAGACGGTTATCCAACATACAACTTTGCCGTTGTCATCGATGACCATGATATGCAGATTTCTCACGTAATCCGTGGAGACGACCACATTGCTAATACACCAAAACAGCTCATGGTTTATGAAGCGCTTGGCTGGGAAGCTCCAGAGTTCGGTCACATGACCTTGATCATCAACTCTGAAACTGGGAAAAAATTGTCTAAACGTGACACAAACACCCTTCAGTTTATCGAAGACTACCGTAAAAAAGGTTACTTACCAGAAGCAGTCTTTAACTTTATTGCTCTTCTTGGTTGGAACCCAGGTGGCGAAGATGAAATCTTCTCTCGAGAAGAACTCATTAAACTTTTCGATGAAAACCGCCTGAGCAAGTCTCCGGCAGCCTTTGACCAGAAGAAACTCGACTGGATGAGCAATGATTATATCAAGAATGCAGACCTAGAAACTATCTTTGAAATGGCAAAACCATTCTTAGAGGAAGCAGGCCGATTAACTGATAAGGCTGAAAAATTGGTAGAACTCTATAAACCACAAATGAAATCAGTAGATGAGATTATCCCATTGACAGATCTCTTCTTCTCAGATTTCCCAGAATTGACAGAAGCAGAGCGCGAAGTCATGGCGGGGGAAACAGTCCCAACAGTTCTTGAAGCCTTCAAAGTAAAACTTGAAGCGATGAAAGATGATGAATTTGTGACAGAGAATATCTTCCCACAAATTAAAGCAGTCCAAAAAGAAACAGGTATTAAAGGGAAAAATCTTTTTATGCCTATTCGTATCGCTGTTTCAGGTGAAATGCATGGACCAGAATTGCCAGATACTATCTTCTTGTTAGGCCGTGAAAAATCAATCCAACATATCGAAAATATGTTAAAGGAAATCTCTAAGTAAGAAGGGTACAATAATGGACATTTGGGAAAAGATGTACGAAGAAGCACAGAAGCTATACGATCCACATGAAGTATCTGATTTTGTTTACGCTAACCATGTTGTGGCCTCCGTAGAAGCAGAAGATGGACAAATATTTACAGGATTCTGTATGGAGGGAACCTGTGGTGTTTTCCATCTCTGCGCAGAGCGGGCAGCACTCTTCAATATGTACCAATTCTCGGGACAAACTAAGGTTAAAAAAGTATTAGCCTTTCGAGACAAACCACCTTATGGTGGAAGTTCGGGTATGCCTTGTGGCGCTTGCAGAGAGTTCCTCTTAGAGTTGAACGCTGAAAATAAAGATGCAGAATTCATGATGGACTATGATACAAGAAAGACAGTAAAAGTCGCAGAATTAATCCCTTATTGGTGGGGGGAAGAACGTGCTTCTAAGTTTAATGAGAAATAGAAGAGTCAGTACAATTCTGGCTCTTTTTACTATAATTTGAAAAACGAATTGAAAAAATTGTAAAAAGTTTAAAAAAGTAGTTGACAAAAAACAAAAAGGCTGTATAATAGTAAGAGTTGAAAATAACAACTCTGGTCCGTTGGTCAAGGGGTTAAGACACCGCCTTTTCACGGCGGTAACACGGGTTC